>JABINC010000035.1 GCA_018697675.1 Candidatus Peregrinibacteria bacterium | reverse complement strand
CATTGAGACACATCTGCAGAGTCTCCGGAGTTACAACATGCGATTTATCAAAATGTGCATGACAAGAAATAATTCCGCCTTTTTCTTTGATTTTTTGCCGCAGCACGGCATGTAAATCCCAAGGTTCCATAATAAAAAAAATTAAATTTTACTTTCTCAGTTTCTCAATATCTTCCGCAACTTTATCCAATCCCAAATTCCCGGTTCCTCCCTGATGTTTAGACATTTTGAGCATTTCAGCAACGTCCGCAGCATCCACTTTTATACCTGCGATATTACTTCCAACTTCTCTGTAGGCATCCCGGAAAGTCATTCCTTCTTTCACTTTTTCAAAAGCCTTGTGGGCTGCAAAAAGCCCAGGACATTCGAGCATAGACTTCATTAGGACTTCATGATTTGGTTCGATATTATCGAGAATCACGCCCATAGCTTCGATAGACATTTCTGTGTATTTGAGTCCGAGGAAAAGAGGACGTTTGATCTCTTGCCCATCTCTGTGATAACCAGAAATCTTATTCATAATATTCATCGTAACCTCCGATCTAGCCGCTATCACAGTTGCGGTCCGCCCACGTATCAGCTCCGCCACATCCAGATTTTTCTTCTGCGGCATTATCGAAGATCCGGTAGCAATACTGTCATCCATCAGGAAGAATTGGAATTCCTGCGTTGTGAAGAAAAGTAGATCGCAAGCCAGTCTGTTCAAAGTCATCATAATTTGGCAACAAGCCTCGAGCACGAGTCCTTCAATTTTTCCACGAGAATTGTGGCAGTAGATTACGTTGTTTTGAGTTCTTGAAAATCCGATTTCATGAGATAGCCAATCTCTATCAAAATCAAACGGAGAGCCGTATCCGGCACCCGAGCCCAGTGGATTTTGATCAACAATTTCATCTGTAATAGCCCCGAGCAATTTCACGTCATCCATGAGACTTTCAGCAAAAGCCCCCATCCACGTACCGACAGTTGTCGGCATCGCCTTTTGCATATGCGTATATCCCGGCATCGGCACCATCTCATGTTTCTTCGCAAACTTCACGCACTTCAGTGCGAGTTCCAGCACACCTTCACGAATAATATTCGCCTTTTTCTTCAGAAACCATCTCATCATCACAAGCACTTGGTCATTCCGCGATCGCCCGGTATGAATCTTCTTCCCAGTATCACCCAGCCGCTCAATTAAATAATCCTCAATTTTCGTATGACAATCTTCATCCTCTACTTTCAGTACGAATTCCCCTTTTTCATATAATTCCAAAATCTCATCGAGTCCCTGTTCCAGCTGCGCTAATTCCTCTTTATTAATTAGTTCATGCCGTTCAAGCAATCTCGCATAACATCGAGAACACCACAGGTCATCAGGAATCATATCCTGATCATATAAAATATCTTCGCCAGAATTGTATTCTTCTACGGTACGATTAAGAGCAACTGCTTCCTTTTTGAACCAGATTTTTTTCTTTATAGGGTCTGCCATTTTGTTGAGGGTTGAGAGGTTTATTTTTCTGATGAATTGTAATAACTCTCCCGCCTAAACACAAACTTTCTTCTCAAAAAAGACATTTACACGAGATTAATGACTTGTGTAATAAATTACACTCCTATGGTCTGCTTCTGCGTACTCCACCCACTCATCTCTGGAAAACTATCCCCAAATCCAAATTTCTCCCGAAGAGCCATCTCATGATCCGAGATTGTGAATTTTTCTCCTGAAACACTACATATAATTCCCATGGCCAGAGTATAACTATAAACCATTCTACAACAAAGCTCAGATGGTTTAAGTCAGTTGGAAGAATTTAGAACCTTATTTGGCCTGCCTACGAAAAAAAACTTGACATTATGATTATTTGCAAGTAATATGCTAATGTTTTAACACGCTAAAACAGAAAAATGGCAAAGAAAGTTAACAATAAGGCGTTAAATGAAGTGTACGAAGCGGTGCTCAAACTTGAGACAGCGGATGAGTGTAAGAAGTTTTTCCGTGATCTTTGTACAATGTCTGAACTTAACAGTATGGCTGAGAGATTTGTTGTTGCCAAAATGGTTGATCAAAAAATTCCTTACAGGGAAATAAGCAAAAAGACTGGTTCAAGTACAGCTACTATAACTCGCGTGGCCCATTGGCTTCATCATGGCAAGGGCGGTTATAAGCTGGTGCTCGAACGTACATAAGTTACAAAGACAGCACAGACCTTATAAACCGCTTCCAGAGAGCGGTTTTTTAAAAATTACTAACCAATAATATTATGCAAATCATACAACCAAAAATTTTAAAAGGAACTCGTGAATTCGGCACAGACGATATGTCCAAACGAAATTGCGTGATGGATACGATTAAACGTATATTCTCAACTTATGGGTATGGTCCGATAGAGACCCCCATATTGAATCCTGCAGAAACCATCCTTGGAAAATATGGTGGAGAAGGGGATCGTCTGACATACAATTTTAAAGATAATGGGAATAGATCACTTGCTCTCCCATACGATCTTACTGTCCCATTTGCGAGATACTTTGCGGCAAATTGGCAACAACTTCCATTACCTTTCAAGAGATACCAAATCCAAAGGGTATGGAGAGCGGAAAAGCCCCAAAAAGGGCGTCTCAGAGAATTTTATCAATGTGATATCGATATTATCGGTACAAATAGTCTTCTTGCTGAGGCTGAAGTAGCCCGTGTCATCACAAACGTATTTACAGAACTTGGATTTTCCAACTTCAAGATAAAAACAAACTCTAGGCGACTTATGAACGATATCTTTGAGAGCTTCAATGTTCCAAAAGATAAGGCAATGCAGTCTATAAGAATTATTGATAAACTTGGGAAAATTGGAGAAGAGGGGGTGCTAGAGGAATTGAAAAAGCTTGGAGTTGAAGATGTCAAAAATCTATTGCAGACACTTAAGCCAGAGGGATCTATCGAAGCGACATTAAGCAGACTGTCGGAGTACGATACAAGTGAAATAGAAACCTTGGTAAGTTACTGTAAAGCGCTTCAAATACCATCTGAAATATTGAATTTTGATCCGACTCTTGCACGAGGACTTGATTATTACACAGGAATTATTTATGAAGTAATCAGCCTTGAGAACCCAGATCTTGGTTCCCTATGTGGAGGAGGTAGATATGACAATCTCTGTGGACTCTTTTGCAAAGAAAGTTTTTCAGGAATGGGAGTGGCATTCGGTTTTGAACGTATAATGATCGCCATGGAAGAACGAGGTGCTTTCGAAGATATTCAGCCTAATGCAGAAGTTTTGGTCACTGTATTTGATGAAGATTCTATCAGCTCATCGCTTGAAATATATGAACTGCTCACAAGTGAAGGCATCTCTGCTGAAATATATTTCGAAGTGGATAAGTTGAAAAAACAACTGAAGTTTGCAGACAAGAAGGGAATCCCATTTGTAATTATTCAGGGGCCAGAGGAAAAAGAAAAAGGCGAAGTGATGATCAAATCTATGAAATCAGGGAAGCAGAAAAGTATCCCCCTAACACAACTTATAAATTATTTAAAAAGCTATGAACAAAGTTAATACACGTATCAGAATCGCAGTACAAAATAAGGGGCGCTTGATGGAGCCAAGTCTTGATTATCTAAGAAGATGCGGACTTGAGTTCGAAACAGAAAAGCGCAGCCTCACAGCTAAATGTAAAAATGCTGAAATAGAGTTAATATTTGTGCGCAACAAAGACATTACTGAATATGTGAAATATGACGTCGCAGATTTTGGGATAGTTGGCCAAAATGTTCTTATGGAAAAAGGTCAGCAGTTTGAGGTTATAAGAGAACTGGGGTTTGGAAAATGTGATCTGGTAGTGGCTATCCCAAATGATTCAAAAGTAAAGAGTGTAAGTGATTTAGAACACGAGAGAATTGCAACTTCATATCCAAATACCCTGAGAGAATTCTTGAAAAAAAAGAAAATCAGTGCATCGGTAATCGAAATCCAGGGGTCCGTAGAGATATGCCCATCTCTAGGGCTTGCTGATGCCGTTTTCGACATCACGCAAACGGGCAAAACTATTGAAGAAAATAACATGAAGGTGCTGGAAAAACTTGCAAGTTCAGAGGCCGTCTTAATCAAAAACCCTAATACTAAACCACAATATGAAGACATGTTTTTATAAACAATTAGATGCGACTAGGCTTCAAGAGCTTACGCAGCGTCCTCAAATTGATTTGGATGGCACGTATGAAATCGTGAGGCCAATCATGGAGGAGGTTAAATCGTCAGGAGATACAGCTCTAAAATACTTCACAAGAAAGTTTGATTCAGTTGAACTAGAATCTTTGGAAGTAAGTGAAGAAGAACGTAATGCCGCCGCTTCAAAATTAAGCGATAAAACGAAAAATGCCTTCAAAAAGGCTGCTGAAAATATAAGAACATTTCACAAGTCGCAAATCTTGGATGAAAAGGTAGTCGAAACTATGCCAGGTGTTACATGTTTCAGGCAATCTCGAGCTATTGAAAAAGTGGGGCTTTACATCCCCGCTGGAACAGCACCTCTACCATCGACAGTATTGATGCTTGGGATCCCGGCTCAGATCGCCGGTTGTGAAGAAATTATTCTTTGTACTCCGCCACCAGTTGCTCCAGAAATTCTATACGCCGCAGAGTTGTGCGGAATCACAAAGATATTCCAAGTTGGTGGGGCTCAGGCGATTGCAGCAATGACTTATGGAACAGAATCCATACCTCAAACTTATAAGATTTTTGGTCCGGGTAATCAATATGTAACCGCAGCAAAGATGCTAGCCCAACTCGAAGGAATAGCGATCGATATGCCTGCGGGACCGTCTGAAGTGATTATCATTGCTGATGATAATGCCAATCCTGAATTTGTTGCAGCGGACCTGCTTTCACAGGCGGAACACGGGACAGATTCTCAGGTTGTATTGGTATGTTTATCGGAACGCGTGGCTGAAAAAGTTAACGGAGAATTGCAATCCCAACTCTCTGTACTTCCACGCAAAGAGATTGCAAAAGAATCGTTATCAAAAAGCTTTACGCTTATTTGCGAGAGCTTAGATCAAGCATTTAAATTTTCTAATCAATACGCTCCAGAACACTTAATTCTCAACGTCGAAAACCCTGACAAATACATCCAACTTATTAAGAACACAGGCTCAGTTTTCCTAGGAAAATATTCGTGTGAGTCTGCAGGGGACTATGCAAGTGGTACAAACCACACATTGCCAACATACGGCTATGCGAAGGCATACAGCGGAGTCTCACTAGATAGTTTCGTAAAGAAAATCACCTTCCAACGCCTCACAGAAGAAGGGGTACGTAACTTGGGACCAATTGTTGAAGAAATGGCCGAATGTGAGCAATTATTCGCTCACAAAAATGCAATGAGCTTACGTCTAAAAAATATTTAATTCACATATTATGAACTACGCTAATAAGAACATTCAGAGAATGAAGCCATATTGCCCACCACTCAATGGGAGGAGGGAGTATACCGGTTTAAACCTAGATTTTAATGAAAGAACGATACCAACAAGCAAGAAAGTTCTAACAAAAATTAGAGAATATTTAGAAAATCCTGATCTGCAAATGTATCCAGAATACGGAGGTTTTGAAGAAAAGATCGCTGGATACGTTGGTACCGATGAAAGCAAAATGATGATCACAAATGGTTCTGACCAAGGAATCGATCTAATCTTTCGAACATTCACAGATGTAGGAGACAAGGTTGTTATTCCAGTGCCGAGTTTTGCGATGTTCTTCCAATGTGCGGAGGTCCGAGCGAACAACATACTTAAAATCCCATACAACGACGATTACACATATCCCATCGAGAAAGTTCTCAAAGAAATCGAAAAAGGAGTAAAACTTGTCGTGATTTGCAATCCAAATAACCCTACAGGGACACTTACTCCTCTGGAAGATATCGAGCAAATTCTAAGAGCTGCTCTAGAAAAAGACACACTTGTATACGTGGATGAAGCTTATTACGAATTTTCAAAAGTAAGTGCGGTAACATTGCTTGATAAGTACCCAAATCTAATTGTCACGAGGACATTTTCAAAAGCATTTGGGTTGTGTTCCTTGCGAATCGGTTACGTCATTGCATCGGAAGAAATTATAGGAGAAATGCTAAAAATAAGAGGTCCTTATGATATGAACATGATCTCATACATCGCAGCAATGGAAGCGCTAAACGATATCGAAGATCTAGAAATGTATGTGAATGAGGTAATGAATATAGGAAAACCCATACTTGAAGAGTTTTTTGAAGAAAATGGTATCAAATTTTATCCAAGTGGCACAAATTTCTTGTTTTTTGCACCGGAGAATCGTGACAAGACCTGGCAGGCACTCAAAGACAATGGAATTCTAACCCGTAAGAAAAATGGTCTGAATGATGAGCCTATTATTCGAATTACAATCGGTACTTCTAAGCAGATGAAGCAAGTTATAAACGTTTTCAAAAAATACATTATTAACTCTTAAATTTAAAAATTATGGCAACAAAATACGCATTTATAGACCGCGATGGAGCGACTATTTACGAACCACCTGACGACTTTCAAATCGATAGTTTGGAGAAGCTTTTTATTCTCCCTGGGGTGATTCAAGGGTTTAAAAAGCTGATCGAAAAGGGTTATAAGCTAGTGATGGTTACAAACCAAAATGGGATCGGGACTCCATCTTTCCCGACTGAAGATTTTCTAAAACCTCAAAATCGTATGATTGAAATTTTCAAAGAAAATGGGGTCGAATTTGAGGAAATTTTCGTGTGCCCACACTTCCCAGAAGATAACTGTAGCTGTCGCAAGCCAAAAACCGGTCTTGTAGACAAGTTTTTCGAAGACAATGACATAGATCTTGAGAATTCATTTATGTATGGCGACCGAGATAGCGATGGGGAATTCGCCAAAAATCTCGGAATTAAATTCTTCAAAGTCATCACAAATGGTCAATTCGCAATCAATATTGATCAATTAAACTAAATTTTAATTAAAGCACTATGAAAAAGAGAAAATCTACAATCACTCGAGATACAACTGAAACTCAGATCACCTTGAGTCTGGATCTCGATGGGACCGGAAAATACGAAGTCGATACAGATATTGGCTTCCTAAATCACATGTTGGAACTTTTTGCCAAGCATGGTTTATTTGATCTCAAAATCACTGCCCGTGGAGATACAAAATATGATGATCACCACTTAATTGAAGATGTGGGGATTGTGCTTGGGCAAGCGATCAAGGAAGCGATTGGTGACAAGAAAGGCATCAAACGTTATGGATTTATGCTACTTCCAATGGATGAGGTATTGGTGGCGTGCGCCACTGATCTTTCGGGAAGATATGCGTTTGAAACCAATTACGAACATATCCGCGAAAAGGTGAATGATTTTTCAACCGAAATGGTAAGACACTTTTTCAAATCCCTCGCCCTCAATGCTGAGATGAACCTGCACATTCAATTTCTGAATTCCGGTGAAAATGAACACCACAGAATTGAAGGAATCTTTAAGGCTTTTGCTCGATCTCTTCGAGAATCTTGCGAAATAGATGAAAGGGCGAAAGGCACTTTACCAACTACTAAGAACAAACTTTAAAATTATGATAACAATAATTGATTACAATTCGGGAAATCGGGGGTCGCTTACAAACACACTTGATAAGCTTAAAATCAAGTATGAAGTAACATCAGATCCTGAAAAAATTGCAATTGCCAGTAAGGTTGTTTTGCCTGGAGTTGGTAGGGCTGCACAGGCAATGAAAGAATTGCGTAAAAGAAATCTGATCGATGTTATCCGAGATCTGAAAGTGCCGTTCTTAGGGATTTGTATTGGACTTCAAGTTTTGGCTGATTTCTCTGAGGAAGATGACACAATTTGTCTCTCAATTATCTCAGGAAAAGTTAAAAAATTCTCATCTGAAATGGGACTAAAAATCCCTCAAATTGGCTGGAATCAGGTGAAATTCGCTGAAAATGCCAAAAAAGACCCTCTTTTCCAAGATATTCCCGATGGAAGCTACTTTTACTTTGTTAATTCTTATTTTTTTGATGCTTCGAAAGAAGACATTCGTGCAGTCACTCCATATGGTGTGGAATTCCCATCTGTTATCAAAAAGGACAACTTTTATGCAACTCAATTCCACCTGGAAAAATCTGGGGAGATCGGATTAAAACTACTCAATAATTTCTTAAATTTATGAAAATAATACCAGCTATCGACATTTTGGGAGGTAAGTGCGTACGTCTTTTCAGAGGAGATTACGGTCAAGTGAAAAAGTACGCTGATGACCCTATAGAAGTCGCTAAAAAATTTGAAAACGATGGAGCGGAATTTCTACATGTCATAGACCTTGATGGGGCAAAAGATGGAGAGTCTGTTAATCAGGATTTAATTCTGCAAATTGCAAATTCTGTAAATATTCCTATCGAGGTTGGTGGAGGAATCCGCAATCTGCAAACTGTAAAGACATATCTGGAAGGAGGCGTAAATAGAGTGCTACTTGGCACAAAAGCTGTCGAAGATCCTGATTTTCTTTCCAATTTGATTGAAGAGTTTGGCCCGGAGAGAATAGTTGTTTGTATCGATGTCAAAGAGGAGAAAGTCGCGATCAAAGGTTGGAGAGATATAACAAAAATCTCTTATCTGGATTTTGCACGTAAGTTGAAAACTCTTGGTGTTACAGAGGTCCTGTGTACCGATGTTTTGAAAGATGGAACGCTAACAGTACCTAATTTCGAAATGTATGAACAGTTATATGAATTTGGTTTCAATGTCATTGCTGCAGGAGGTGTATCAACGACAGATAGCATAAAAAAGCTCAACGCAATCGGTCTTAGAGGTGCTGTAATAGGGAAGGCGATCTATGAAGGGAATCTATCTATCAAAGACGCTACTGAGGCTACAAAAACCATATCGGGTCTCGCAAAACGCATAATCCCTTGTTTGGATGTGAAAAACGGAAGGGTTGTAAAAGGAGTGAATTTTAAAGGTCTCAAGGACGTCGGAGATCCTGTTGAATTAGGTAAAAAATATTCAGATGAAGGAGCGGACGAATTAACATTTTTGGATATAACAGCTTCAAAAGAAGACCGTGAAACGACCTACGAAATGGTGAGGCAAGTAGCTCGCAATGTTTTCATTCCTTTCACAGTTGGAGGAGGAATTAAAACGGTCGAAGATGTTAGAAAATTGCTCGAGTGTGGAGCTGATAAGGTGTCAATTGGCTCGGCGGCTGTGATAAATCCCGATCTTGTGAGAGAGGCCTCAGAGGAGTTTGGTTCTCAGTGTATCGTTGTTTCCGTGGATGCGAAAAAAGTGCAGGGCACTTATAAAATTTTCATAAAAGGTGGTAGTGAAGAAACCGACTTGGAGGCTGTAGATTTCTGCAAGAAAGTCGAAGAGCTGGGTGCTGGCGAAATTCTTCTAAACGCTATGGATAACGATGGGGTGCGAGAAGGTTTTAATATCGAGCTTCTCAAAATGGTGACAGAGGCTGTGAAGATTTCGGTAATAGCTTCCGGTGGGGCAGGGTGCCTCGAGCACTTTCTAGAACCTTTAAAAGAGGACTGTGCAGATGCAGTTCTTGCTGCAAGCGTATTCCACTCAGGAGAAATACAGATTCAGCAGCTTAAGAAATACCTAGAAGACAATTCTATAACCATAAGAACATGAACATAGACATTTCAAAACTAGATTTTTCAAAACAAAATGGGCTTATTCCCGCCGTTATTCAAAATGTTGAGACTCTAGAAGTGCTCATGCTTGGATTTATGAGTGAAGAAGCTATAAAAAAGACAATTGAAGAGGGGAAAGTAACATTTTTCAGTCGAACAAAAGGAAGACTTTGGCAAAAAGGTGAAACGTCAGGCAATTATCTGGAAGTAGAAGAAATAAAGGTGGATTGTGACAGTGATTCACTGCTTATATTAGCTTCACCTGCAGGCCCAACATGCCACAAAGGCACACGTTCATGTTTCAAAGAAGCGAACTTCGGGATATTACAACTTTTTAAACTTATTCAGCGGCGAAAAGAAGAATTGCCAGAGAATTCTTATACAACTTCATTGTTTGAAGAAGGAATAGAAAAAATCCTAGAAAAAGTCGAAGAAGAATCAGCGGAAGTTATTCAAGCGGCAAGAGGTGAGGGAAGGCAGCGCCTTATCGAAGAAAGCTGCGATCTTATTTATCACTTATTTGTATTACTCAATAATGAAGACATTACGATCAATGATATTCAGGCAGAATTGAAAGCAAGGAACACTTAAACTGGCTGTCTACTCAGGCCTAGCATCCCCTTGCCAGCATTTTTTTGCAAAGCATATCGATAATCTTTTTCTTAATATTCAATTCAGGATGTACAACATCAAGATTGCAAAAGCCCGGATTAAAAACATTTATCTCTGAAAGATACTCAGTGCCATCTTTACCAATCAACAAATCCAACGCGGCTAAGCAAATCCCATGATTCTTAAGGTGAGGCCTAAGAACTCTGGCAATCTCGTAATCAGCTTTAGTTGGATCACAAAATTTCGCCCCATTGTCCGCACAAGCACAAACTCCAGTTTTGGCATCCGGCAAACGGATATAAGAACCAAGAATTTCCCCATTGAGAAGCACGACCCTTTTATCACCCCTTTTAGGAGCACTCAGCAGATATTCAACTATCAATATGGTTTTATCCAAAGAGTCTTCTAAATACTTTTTGATAATTAACGAAAGCTCCTCTTCAGATAACGAAATCTCTTTCCCATACCTATAGTGATAAAAGTTTCCCGAATTATAACTAATATGCTTCACTCCTTTCCCACCGGAACTGTCACTTTTTTTAATCATAGAATTCCCAATACTTTTAATAGATTCCAGAGTCTTTTTAATTGTTTTGGAATAAAAAGTTTTTGGTGTCAGCTCAGGAAAATTTTCAAGATAAGATTTAGTCCCCATTCCCAAAACTCCAGCAGCATGATTTACCGTAGGGATTTTCTTTTGGAGAAGCGTTTTTAGAAGATATTCATAAGATGCATCTATCGGCGGATCTTTTTTTAGAAACACTAGGTCGAAATCATGAATTTCCACCCTCACTTTCCGTTCACCGAGATCTTCTCTTATTTCATAAGTAATAGGTCCATCAATACGCTTTGCCATTACGCAACCATCCTTGGACAAATCGTCAGCATCAAAAACAAAAACTTCTAGGTTAGCTCTAGAGATAGCCTCATTAACAAATATGAAAAAAGTGTCTTGCTCATCTAATTGCAAAAGATTAGTCACAATACCCAATCTCTTGCCCACGCTCTCGTCAAAACTCATTTTTTTCAGGTTTTTTAAACACTTAACCTATCGATACTAGAGCATTTACCCTTAAATCACAAGGAGGGTGATAGTTTCGAAAATCCGAAACTTCGAAATGCTCCTCAATAGAAGAATTTAGAACCTTATTGTTGGATGTATGTATTCATGGTATAATTCAAAGAATACAAAAGGCAGCGTACGAAAAAAAGGGGCTGAGAATGTTCGTTTTGCGCTAGGACTAGGTCAGGAGGTAAAATTATCTAGATAATCGTTAATTTTACGTCTATGAAACGTCAAAAAAAAGGATCAGATGTCCGCTTTGTGGTAGT
>JABINC010000055.1 GCA_018697675.1 Candidatus Peregrinibacteria bacterium | reverse complement strand
TTATTCAAAATTATATTAAGCAGCAGGGTGAAGAAGATGCGGGGCAAGCGCAGCTTGAATTGTAGCGTAGCTACGGCGAAGCCAGAAAACCCCGATCGTAAGCTCGGGGTTCTTTATTTTAAATTATGACCAAAGTAGATATAGATAGGGTTGTTGATGACTTGATTGCTGAGCTTGAGCAAGAAGTTGCTGGAATCCTTCGGACTCTCGAGGAAAGGATTAAATCAAAGCTTGCTGAAGTTTCTTCTGAGGGCAAAGATATGGATGTTGTATTAGTACTTACTGAGGAGATCCGAATTGCGAGAGCTTTGATTGCTCGTCTTCGTTCTGAGGCTTCTGGCGAGAAGATTACTTCACCCGTTGAACAGATGATCAGTGAGTTATTGAATATGGATATAGGTGAGATTACAGATGAGCAACTTAGCGAACTTTTGACAGAATTTAAAAAAACGAGAAGGCATACTCAAAGAGAAATTGCGGAAGTTATGGGGTACCCTAAAGCTCAAGGGCGCATTTCACATCTTGCAGCAGGAAAACGTCAGTTTAGTTTAGAGGAAAAGCAGAAGCTTTTGGCTTGGTTACGTGATTTATATGAAGGGTAAAGAAACCCATCAAACAAATCCGAAGGATTTTCTTTTACAATTTCACACAACGGCCAGTTTCTATCTGATGTTGTGACCGAGTGTGATGATATAATACATGATCATCTAAACGAGGGAAACAATTTGAGTGGAGTGAGCTGCAAGCGAACGAACCAGATAGAAACTTGTTAGGCACGCCGTAGGCCAAGCCAGAGTGTAACGTCCTGACGCAAGGAAGGCTGGCGCAGCGTTTTAGCCTTTTATTGATATTCCTTCGCATTTGTAGTAGATTTCTTTACTAAATTTAATTTTTTGCAATGACGGAAGTTAAAGGAGTTGGAGCTGTAATATTAAATTCCTCAAATGAGGTTCTTCTTACTCGTAGAAAGCCCGATTGCGATTTTTATCCAGATTGCTGGTTTTTACCATGTGGTACAGTTGAGTCTGGAGAAGACCCTAAAGCAACTGTTGTTAGAGAGATGGAAGAGGAGCTGTGCATCGCTGTAGAAATCATCAGAGAACTTATAAGAAGAACGAATGACGGTGGATATGATGAAATTATTTATGAATGTGCAATTATGAAAGGGGGACCAGTAAATAATGATACGGATGAGCTTTCAGAGGTTAGATATTTCCCCCTAAATGCCCTGCCAGAAGGAATACATTCTAAAATCACAGAATTACTTGAAGGAATATTAAACAAGAAAGAAAAGATGGCTTAGGCTAAAATGGCGCCTAACGGCCGGAGTATATATGACGTTGCACAGGAAATGAAGGTGGTACAATTTCTGACCACCGTAATAACTAAGCAATGTGGGGGAGGATCGCTGCAAGCGACCGAACCATATATGCTCTGTTGTATGTCCCGAAGGGCAAGCGAGAATGCAATGCCCCCGTTTAGGGGCGAGCGCAGAGTTAAGGAACCAACTTGAGGTAAAGGCGAGGCGTTCCATCTCCAAAGAAATTATCTTTCCATTCAGTAATCACAAAACCAAGACGAAGATATATCATAAGTGCGGTTGTATTTTCTGGATGTACTAATAGTGCATAGGTTTGCTTACCCAAATTACTTAGCAATCTTTTCATTGAATCTGTAGCAACCCCTTGCCCTCGATGTTCAGGGAGTATAGTTAGCCCATTAAAGAGAATGCTTCCGTCGTCTTGTGTTTTGTGTGAAACTGTCCCGATGTCTTTTCCATTTTTCATAATGACATAAACAGTGCTTTCACGAATATATTTTCTGTATCCTTCCTCGCTATCGCATGGACAAAAGAAAGGAGTAGCCGAGCCGCTTTCCAGATCGTCTACTAATTTCCAATCATCTTCTGTTACCTGTTTGAATTCTATTGCTTCCATGTTGGTTTTTTAATTACATACAACGGCCAGGTACTGTGCGAAGTTGTGACCGAGTGTGGTGATATAATACATGATCATCTAAACAAGGGAAACAATTTGGGCGAACGAATGTGAGCCGCACAGTACCTGTTAGGCACGTCGAAGACCAAGCCGGTTTGAGAGTACCTCGAAAAACTGGCGTAGAGTTCTAGAAAACATAAGAAAGACTAAGCTCTTGCTTCGGTTGCTGACCTCACAGCTCGGATATCTGTATGTGCTGGGGCTAAAATAACAACAAAATCTTCCCCCAACTCTTTAAGGCGATCTACGTATTTTTCATACGCATCTGGAAGATCATATGCTTTAAAGTTGCAAATCAATACTTTCACTAGACCTTCACGAACTTCTTCCATGGCACTTGCAATACCTAAAGTTTTTTCAACTGTATTACAAGCAGAACCTAAAATGAGTCCATCTACATTCTCATCTGATAAGATCTCTTTGGTTCTCTCAGGTGTAGATCTTCCTCCGTAAATAAAAAGCGGTTTTACCTCATCACCATACTTCTCTCTTACAAAGTTTCTCATAGCTTCAATACAGGCAGAAATTAGTGTTGGTTGTGGCGGTGGCATATCATCACGCCCACTACCTCTAGACCCCCACTTTGGTTCATAACCTATTGTAAGTTGTTGCAAAGCTTCTTTTGCCACTCCATCGAATACGGTCTCACATTGCCGCTTAATTGTTGCGGCAATTGTTGCTTCATTATTTCCCTCAAATTCTTCCCAGCTTTCTCCTATTAAAACTGTAAGGTTCAAAGTGGGGAGGCCCTTTACTTCTCCGCTTGCAACAATGGTTTGTAGCTTTTTATTTACGACTTCTGGACTATCTCCAACTTCTGAATGCCCCAAGATCACACCTTCTGCACCGGCAGAAAGTATTTGATTTGCGCTTGTTGCACCAGTTCTTGCATATGGACTTAATCCATCGCCTTCATATATATCGAAATTCTGTGCTACTGTTGTTATTTTTGCCATAGGACTTGCATTATATTTATTTTGTTGTCTTTTAGCAAGAGCTATTTTATAAAAGTGTTTTCTAGAATTGTGCCTAACGGTCAGGTACTATACGAAGTTATGACCGAATGTCGTGGGAAAATTAACATACCCACGTAAATGAGGGAAGTAATTTGGTGGAGCGAACTGCAAGTGATGCGACTCGTATAGTGCCTGTTGTACGATGTGTCCGATGTT
>JABINC010000053.1 GCA_018697675.1 Candidatus Peregrinibacteria bacterium | reverse complement strand
TTTTGAATTATTCGTTCTTTCATTTGCAACAATTGTGTTAGTTGATACTCTGTCATTGGGGTTAGGTTATGGGTATGCACCAAAAACCTAATCCCTTTTATTTTAAATGGAAACTAATTCGCTGATACTTACACGCTCCCAACTTCTCATTGCACCTCATCTCAGATGATTGTAATCTGTAAGTGCTTTTATAAAATCTAAAAATTCAAACAACATGCTAGTACCAATTTTACTCGGATCAGAATCAGACAAACCTTTTGCAGAAAAAATTACAGCGCATCTTGATACATACGGAATTCCATATGAAATCGTCGTCGCCAGTGCTCATAAAGTTCCTGAAAAACTTCTACAACACATCGAGAAATATGATAATTCAGGAGAGCAGATCGTATATATAACTATCGCTGGACGTTCAAACGGGCTCTCTGGAGTTACCGCAGCCAATTCTAAATTCCCAGTAGTTGCATGCCCACCACACAGAGATAAAGATGACTTTATGGTAAACATCAATTCAACTTTGATGATGCCATCAGACACACCGGTTCTCACTGTCTGCGACCCTCAAAACTGTGCAATGGCAGTGATGAGAATACTTGGAATGACAAACCCAGAAGTACAAACAAAAGTTGCAGATAGAATGGCGGAAGTTAAAGGAAAATTTTAAAAAATAATTTTACAAGACATGACAAAAGACAATCCAGCCCTAAGCTCACTTTTCAATCTATCTCCACTAGATGGACGATACGCAGACAAAACTCGCTCACTGACTATGTTTTTCTCGGAAGCAGCACTTCAACGATACAGAACTATTGTTGAGGTAGAATGGCTGATTTTCCTTTGCAATGAAGTAAAAGACCTCATTGGAAAGGAGAAAAAAGAAAAACATCTCGAAGGAACAAGAAAACTGACAGAAGAGGAAATAGCAGAATTAAGAAAACTTTACTCAGAATTCGACGAAACCTCAGCTGCCCACATAAAAGATATTGAACGCACTACAAATCACGATGTAAAAGCTGTCGAATATTTCATAAAAGAACGATTACAAGATACAAGCATAAAGGATATGCTCGAATTTGTGCATTTTGGATGTACTTCAGAGGATATAAACAATCTCGCTCATGCCATGATGTTAAACGATGCCACTCAGGAAGTTATGATCCCAACGATCTTCATGCTGATATTGAATCTAAAAGGACTTGCGATGGACCACAAAGCCATGCCAATGCTATCTAGAACTCACGGACAGCCAGCAAGCCCAACAACTATGGGAAAAGAAATTATAGTTTTCGTAGCAAGGCTAGAGCGCCAACTGGCACTACTTGCAAATCAACACTACATGGGCAAATTTAACGGAGCCGTGGGGAACTACAATGCTCACATGTCCGCTTATCCAGACTGGGACTGGCCAACAATTGGAGCGGGTTTCATAACTCGGCTTGGATTAACACCAAACATGATCACAACTCAAATTGAAAATCACGACTACATGGCTGAACTTTTCGACAACATTAAACGAATTAATTCGATCTTAATTGATTTAGATCGTGATATTTGGAATTACGTTAGCAGAGGATTTTTCACACAGAAACTCAAAGAAGGAGAGGTCGGATCTTCAACTATGCCTCATAAAGTAAATCCTATCGATTTTGAAAATTCTGAAGGAAACTTGGGGTTAGCAAATGCACTTTTCGCACATCTCAGTGAAAAATTACCAATTTCTAGAATGCAAAGAGATCTCACTGATTCTACAGTTCTCAGAAACATGGGAACAGCATTTGGATATGCGGTTATCGCCTATGAAAGCACCTTAAAAGGCCTAACAAAACTAGAATTAAACGAAAAAACCCTCGCAGACGACCTCGACAACAATTGGGAAGTTTTGGCAGAACCAGTCCAAACTGTGATGCGCCGTTACGGAGTTGAAAAACCATATGAAAAACTCAAAGAATTCACTCGTGGAAAAAAAGTAGATCAAAAAGCATTTGAAAAGTTCATAAATGGCCTAAAGGACATTCCAGAAACCGAGAGGGCCCGCCTCAAAAAAATGTCACCAGCAACTTACATCGGAGCCGCAATTCACTTAGTAGAAGAATACCTCGCCGCAACTGAAGCAGAAGAAGAATGCTGCAGTTCAGAAGACGCCGGCTGCTGCGGAGGAGGGTGCCCCACAGAAAAAAAGAAGGCTGTTGTGGGCAGTGTGAATAGTATAGATCTATTCTCCAGGAGGCGGTTCAGGTGCTAGCAACTTCTCCTCTTTTCTTTTACGTTCTTCCTCATCAACAACGTAATATACCCTATCTGGGCCTTGCTCACCATCAGGTATTCCCCAAACAACATAATATACCATACCATCATAACTACTAGCTATCCTACGACCAGGAATAAAACCAGAACGGGTAGCTAAATCAGCCTTAGCTAAATCAGAAAATCCTGAAAACATTCTATTAAGATCATCTACCGTCTCATCCTTAACATCTGCAGTATTCCAACCATCTTCTCCACGACGCCATTCCATAGCGCCTTCTTTAAAATTAAATAAAGAATCTTTTACGTCCCATCTAAGCACAGCCCATTGCGATTCTGATATTTTATCCTTATCGGGATCCTTCTTTACCACTGTTTTATTCATATAACTATCATCCAAAAGATTTATAACAATTCCATCGATTTCATATATACGATCTAATCCATGGCTAGTGAGAAATTCATCAACCATTTCCCACCTTCTATCACTAACGCTACCAGAATCAATACCATCCTTTTTGATAGCCTCCCGATCACGTTTAAAAAACTTTCCAGCTACACGAAGTCCCTCATAAATTTTACTTAACAATTCCTCAGTAACAACACCTCTTTGCTCGGCAATACTTAAGTCGAGTGCTAATTTAGCAAAAAACTCTGAAGCTTTTTCATACTCCTTAGAACTATATTCAGGTGATTTAATATACCTGTCTAAATCATCCTGAGAACCTCTCTCAACATCTTCTCCTTTCTTACCACTCTTTTTAGCATCACGAAGCACACTAGCGGATCCAAAATCTATCCATTCGCTCTTTCCAGCATCACCAGAATCCTTGGATTTAAAACGATCCATGTTCATAATAAAGGTGTTAAATCCCATAATTGTAGCAAGAAAACGCTATTTTGGCAATACAGCACCAAGAACAAACAACAAAAAACTAAGCAAAACATCCCTCAAAAATATTTGCTATTAATTAGAAGATTAGCTATCTTCGATTTCGACTTAAAAACAATAAAAAATTCAAAATGATACTTTCAGACCGCGACATACGCGCCGCCATAGACCAAAAAAAAATCGAAATTTCATCAGAAGATGGAAACCATGGAAAAGTAATCGGGCCATCGAGTTATGATATACGGCTTGGGCGACATTTCAAAGTCTACAAACATGCACACCTCGCAGTACTCGACCCAACTGACCCAGAATCATTCAAAGGCGTAACAGAAACCATAGAAATAGAAGACGGGAAGCCTTTTATAGTGCAACCAGGAGAATTCGTACTCGGAGTTACAATGGAACGCATAAAGCTTCCAGATGACATAGTAGCTAGGGTAGAAGGCCGAAGCTCCCTTGGTCGCCTCGGCATCATCATCCACTCCACAGCCGGATTTATAGACCCAGGATTCGAAGGCACAATCACTCTCGAAATCACAAACATCAACCGTATGCCAGTCGCACTTTACCCAGGCATGAGAGTCGGCCAAATCGCATTTGAAACCATGACATCCCCCGCCGAGGTCCCATACAACAAAAAATCCTGCTCAAAATACATGAACCAAAGTTTACCGGAAGAGAGTAGGGTGGTTAAGGATCCGGAATTCAGCTAGACCCTACTTAATATCCAAAATTGCAACTCCACGATTATCCCGAGTAAGATAACCATTATCATCTGTCTTAGTACTTTGAGCTGTATCTAATCCATCCAAAGCATCCACTAAATTCTTTTTCCCAACCGCATCCCGAATCCCAGCAGGCCCAAGTAATTCAAATCCATCTGTAGCTACAACAACCCTGTCTCCAGCTTTCACAGGGATTGTAACACTATGAACATTTATAGAAGTATCTCCCTTTAATGCATTACTAACAATATTGGCCATAGGGGAATTTACACCTTGCCACCAATCCATTCCACCTCTATCGATAGTATCTTGCACAGGAGTGTCTGGCCTTGTAATCTGACGACACCTTCCAGTAGAGCCATCAATCAAATACGCTGTAACATCTCCTGCCCACTCAAATTCCACAGATTTTTGTCCGCCAACTTCAACCACAGACGTCGATGCAAAAACAACTCCAGGCTTGCCATCAGGAAATTCTGCACGATACCTCTCTTGAGTCTTCTGAATAGCACGATTTAAATCAGGCTCTCTACCTAGTTCTTGAGCAAATATCTCTGCGGCACGATCACCATGACCCTGCCCTCCCATGCCATCAATTACAGTAGTTCTTCCTGTTCGAGGGTTATACACAACCCGATCTTCATTTCGATGGGTAACCTTCCCATCAGGGCTACGTTCAGTATATTTAGACTCTGGACCTCTATCAGAAGAAATTATAATTTCAGTCTCCAATCCATCTTTGCGATATTGAGAATTTCGAGCCAATCCCAAAGTGTCATAATCACGCCCAACTACAGTAGGCTGATACCTTGGGGTAACGTCAGGCCCACGCCGAACAGCTTCTCGCCTAGAGGAAGGTTCCTCTACCTCTCTTCTAGAGCCTTTAGGAAAAGCAATGTCACTCAATTCCCTACCATTAAAAGCTATATCATACTCCGCAACCTCTCCAGTCCTACCATCCTCATGCCGGACATCGTATTTCCCATTTGGCTTTCGCCCACTGGTCAATGTAACAGGACCTTGATTAGTGGAAAAATTTTGACCGGGGTTATAAAGCCCATTATATGCATCTAAATCAGTTTTAGAAATTGTAAATCTATGATGCAACATTCCAAGCTTCTCTACTTTATAAGACAGGCTTCCATCTACACCACGAATAATCTCTGAAATCCTCCCTCTACTAAACCCTCCCGATCCATCTTTCAACACAACAGCACTGCCAATTTCATATGCGCCAGATCCAGCTTCAGGGGCTGCAGACCGAACCGCTTCACGCCTAGGCCGAGGGGCTTCTTGAGGTGCCCTAGGAGCACTCGCAACTGGAACAGAAGGAGCCTGAGCCTCTTCCCCCATACGAATATCATATTCTGACATCTCACCTTTAGTGCCATCCGTATACCTAACATTATATTTACCATCAGCCTTCCTACCACTTATCAATTCAACCACATTCCCATCAAAAAATGTCCATTTACCTTTTTCATATTGACCATTAAACCGATCCAAACCTGCCTCAGGAATATCAATCTCTTTAAATTCACCACCTTCTGTAACAACTTGAACTTTATAAACCTTCTCTCCCTTAGATCCAGTTGCAACCCAGTCCACAACAGTTCCTCTATAAAATTTCCCCGGAGAATTAGGTACGGGCACAACAACTGCGGCCCCTTGATTATATGCCCCAGGCGTAACAGCTAATTGTACACCTCTCAAAAAGTCTTTAAATCCAGCCAATCCATGTTCGATAATAGTTCGAGCTTCTGGGCGAGAAAATCCGCTTCTTTCTAATCTAAGTCGCTTCAGATACACCTGTTCTGGAGTATATTCTCCTTCACGACCGTTTTCTCTATTTCTTCTCAAAGACCCTTCATGCTTCTCCATAAAACTTTCTCTACGTTCAGATGGTATAAGGTCTGCCACATGCTGCTCAAAAGTCTTTGTATCTTTTGGCCCAAACATATCATGAGAGAGAAACAAACCTCCTTCTTGCGTCCAATCCAATTTACGTCCAAGCTCTTCAAATCCAATCACTCTTTCAGTTTCCGCAACTCTCTCCCTCGGACCGAGTTCAGCATTCCTCCTAACAACTTCTGGCTCAGGTTTAGGAGCTACTCTAGAAGTACTTTCCTTCACCTCATATCTTCCAAACATCATTTCAACAGATTCAACATCCGATGCTGTTTTTAAACGAACGCTATTAATCGAATATCCATTCGAATCAAAAACTTCCATAACCACACGATCACTAGCATCACGATGGAATTCATATGTTTTACGCCCATATCCTTCTACAACCAAAACTTCACCTTTACCTTCTTTGTATACCACCTTTCCACTATCTAACGCCGATATACGTAAGGTTTCAGTAACATCTAGCTTAAATATACCTTCAATAAATCGAATATCTTCAGCTCTCTCTAGGAAAATCTGCTCAAGGAATTTACCTTCTGCATCAGTAATTTTCACCCATGATTTTTTAGAACCAGAATCTTGGCAAAATTTATAAGTTTTACCCTCATGTGACACAGTCGTCGTCTTCATCTCCCCATGCCGTTCATACGAAATTTCCGGATCTCTTAAATTAGATCTCAATACCTCCGGGATCCCTTCTTTTGCAATATCTACGACAGCAACATCCCTTACCCCTGAAGCCTCCCTCCTGCCAGATAATTTATTAAGAGCTTCTACACCTTCCTTTTTAGTAATAGGAGGCTTGAAAAACTCTGTCTCTCCCATCTTAACTCGAATAGTATACCCACCTGACTCACCTAAAGAAGGATTATACTCAGCGGAATACGTCATATCTCCACATTGGACCTCCAAACTTTCCCCCTGCGAACCAGGTCTCTGCACCATCTCGCCACGATGCTCCAAAAGCAACACAATATCCTCCACGGCCCATAGCTCACCAGCCCCCTCAAAAGAAGACCTTCCAGCCAACTCTCGCATCTTCTTTTGCATTAAGTCAAATCGTCTTTGAACAGCCTCAACTATCTGCCTAGAAGCTCCAGATTGCCTAGCACCTATAAGAGAACTCTCAGCCTCTATAAATGAATCTATAGCTGATTCAAGCCGCATCACTCTCTGAGCTTCAGAAAACGCCTCAGCTTCGGCCCTTGCAGTTTCTTCGGCTCTTTCAATCTCCCTCTGACTCCTTTCCCTTCCTCTTCTTATCACGGGCTCTCCTCGCCCACCATTAGGCTCAATTGCCCTGCCTCCAACATGCACAACCCCTCCACCAATCTTCAAAGCCCCAACTACTACATATGCATGTAATATTTCATCAGCCCATTCCCAATCCATTTCTTCTTCTTCATCTTTAAGAGAAAAATATTTTTTCTGCATAGCCGCCAACATCAACATGGCAGCAACCTCCATGTGTCCAGAAACCATCAGAGCTGAAACCCCCATAGCAAACTGCCGATCAGCTACACGTGGCAAATATTTTGACAAGGTCAATTCTATCCCCGCCGCCGCACGCTTAGTTAACTTGCAAGTTCCTTTCCCCATCACATTTTTAGATAAACTCCCAGCCCCCTTAAACATACCAAGTGCTGCAGACGTCCAAAGTACTCGCTGCATCCAACCCTCCTGAAAAGGATTTTCCCCCTGAATAATCATATATGTAGCATCAAAAACAGCACCTTCGAATAATAAACCTACCGCTCTAGAACCAAGACGCGTCCCATAATAAGTCGCTTTAGGCAACAAACCAGCCGTAGCCATATAACCTGCCTGCCTAGCAAGCCTGGCAAACCTAGCAGCTCCTAATATTCTCGAAGCAGTAATAGACAAACCTTTTGTCACCCCAGCCCTTGCGGCATTGGCCAAACCACCACTAATTAAAATCAAAGGGACATTGATTGCCACTTCCCTAACTATCATTCTCACAGTATCATCAGAGAAATTTAAAACTCCAATACCAACCATATCATGATATTGAAGCCAAAGATCTCTTCTCATCCCAGTGAACATATCTTTTTTAAGATACTCTCTGGCAACCATCTCATTCATTTTACTATCTGTCACTGACTCAATCAAACCAAGCACAATATCATCCTGAGACTCCTGGGGAATTCCCGCTTCATCCCAAATTTCATACACACTCAACCCTTTATGCTCACCGCTTCTTTGAGGCTTAGATAATTCTTCAGAAATATCCATAAGAGCCTCTTTCCTCAACGCAGGACGCTCATCTTTCATCTCTTCTCTACCTTTTGCAAACTCCTCTGCAAGCGTCTCTTCCACCATAAGTCCAGCTTCTTCATCCCTACCTGACCGTCTCATCCATCTAACCAACCTTAATCTGTATTCCATAGGCGACAGCTGGCGTTCACCTTGATAAAAACCAAGTCCTTCAGCGGCACCAATAGCGCCTAATCCACAAAGAAAGGTATAAAAAGTTTTCCCGTAATTATCATATTCTGCATGACCTATAAATACCTCACTATCCTCCAAATCATCCATCAGATCACTAAGATTTACTTCATCGTATTCATCTTCAATTATGGCATCTTTCCATTCCCCAATTTTTTTATCACGAATCAATTCAAAACTATCTGTAAAGGATTCCCGACCTTCATAATCTCTAATCAAGAAATCCAGAAAACTAACAATAGCCCCCAAAAACTCTATTTGCTCTACTTGACGAGGAGTCAATTCTGCCTCCTCAGAAACTTGGTCAAGTATTGCTAGGCGTTCTTTAAGACTATATTGAGCTAGTACCGCCCCAGTATCATTTGCTTCAACCAAATGAGCGAACTCCCCCCTTTGATGCAAATCTCCATAATCTATCTCAGGAAGCTCTATCCTAGGCTCCTCTTCTTCTTCCAATTCAGCGCCCATCAAATCCAACTCATATTTAAACCCACCCAATCTATCACGTAACTCCTGAACATATGACACTATATCGCTATCATCAAAATTTATAAATAAATCAGCCAAATCAGCCATAAAACCCTCTTTATATTCTTCAAATTCATACTCCTCCATCCCATCTGGAACCTTCAATTCAAGAATCCAATCCACAAAATCATTGATTTCAAAAACAATTTCTTGATAACCAGATGTCACCTCATAATCATCATCTGCAATATATTCAAGAGTATCCAAAACAAAATCTCTATCTTCATTGACCTCCTCAGCATGTTCAGGATTTACATCAATCATGTTTTTTTAATAATTATTTTTTATATAGAACCCAGAGAATCCTCCAAATCAGCTTCAGCCTTAGCAGTCTCTTTCTTACGTATAACTCCAAGCAGGTTTTTCTTTGCCTGCTTCTTAAAAGTCTTGAGTTTTACTAACAACTCATCTTTCGAAACAAATTTACAAATTTCATTGATCTTCACCTCAACCTTAGAATCAAAACCATCCAAAATCCCCTCAAGCTTAGCCAGTTGCACCTCAGTTAATTCAGGAATTCTAAAAATCCAATAATCTTTCTCTTCTTTGGAAAGAAAAATATTTTTTTCAAACCTCTCCACAAGTTGTCCAGAATTATTTGTCATATTCAAAATTAAATCCCATGATTATACCACAAAACTATTCTACAAACAACTACTCAAGACCACAAAAAGTAGCGACTCGCAAGATTTTTCTGTAAATTGCGATAGTAACTATTTTTAAAACAAAATTCATGCCATTCAAAGAAGTAAATCCAAGACAAAATTTCCCAGAAATGGAAAGAGGGTGGGTAGCCCATTGGAAAAAACATAAGACTTTTGAAAAATCAGTAGAATCACGACCAAAAGACAAGGAATTCGTATTTTATGACGGACCTCCATTTGCGACAGGACTACCTCATTATGGGCACATTCTAGCTGGAACCATGAAAGATGTAGTGCCAAGATATCAAACAATGCGCGGACACCGAGTCGAGCGTGTATTTGGTTGGGACTGCCACGGACTTCCAATTGAAAATCTCATCGAAAAAGATCTCGACCTAAAAACCAAAAAAGATATCGAAGAAAAATTCGGAATCGCTAAATTCAACGAAGCATGTCGAGCAAGCGTACTCAAATACACCAACGAATGGGAGGATATCGTCAGCCGAATGGGCCGCTGGATCGACTTCAAAAATGATTACAAAACAATGGATCCAGAGTACATGGAATCAATCTGGTGGGTTTTCAAAGAACTTTGGAACAAAGACATGATTTACCAAGGACGAAAGGCCATGCACATCTGCCCACGCTGCGTAACTCCACTTTCAAATTTTGAAGTTACACTTGGATATCAGGATGTCACAGACCAATCTGTAACATGTAAATTTCGGCTTGATTCTGCACCAAAAGGGCAGGGGGATGGCGACTATTATGTCCTAGCATGGACGACAACCCCATGGACACTTCCAGGAAATATGTATCTAGCAATAGGAGAGGATATTTCATATGGGATTTACAAAACGAAAGAGGGGCCAGAACTTCTAATTCTCGCTGAAAATCTAGCCGAAACTATGTTTGGAGAAACAGAATATGAACTAGTAAAAAGCATAAAAGCCGATGATCTTATTGATATAACTTACGAGCCATTATTCCCATACTTCAAAGGGTTGAAAAAAGAGGGAAAGTTCCGAATAAAAACCGCCAATTTCGTAGAAGATTCTGATGGAACAGGGGTTGTACATATCGCAGGAGGATACGGTGAAGACGATATGGAATTATGTAAGAAATTCGGAGAACGAGACAGCAGCGACGTTATTCAACACGTTGGAATTGACGGAGTTTTAGTACCTGAAGTAACCGACTTTGCAGGAGAAGATGTGAAACCAAAAGATGATGGAATGAAAACCGATAAAAAGATCGTAAAATGGCTAGAAGAAAATGGAAAAGTTTTCACAGCCGCAACTTACAAGCACTCCTACCCACATTGTTGGAGATGTGACAGTCCGCTTTTGA
>JABINC010000061.1 GCA_018697675.1 Candidatus Peregrinibacteria bacterium | reverse complement strand
GATGAATTCCAAGACTGGATTCAGAAAAGAACGGATATTCGACGAGGCAGAGTTTCGAATAAAAAAATTACATTCGAAGATGTAGTGAAAAACGAAGATGCGGCCAGAGAAATCTTGGAAGAGGCGATTACGGTGTATCTGACATATTATGCACTTCATGGTAAGCAGGCAAAAATGATGCCTCCATATTTGGATTACTTGAGGCAATTTCACGAGACTCCAGAGGGGCAAGAAATGTTTGATAAATTTCTTCCGGATGCAAAGAAAACAGTTTCACTCGGTGCTGATGCCGCGGACGAAAGTGGGGTCCCAGCGGGCTTCGGCGCAGCCGAAGGTGCAGAAGAAACAACTGGAGATGACATAACACCAGATCTGGATGGTTTGATCTCAGCTACAGAGACGGTAGGAGGAACAACTCTAATGATCGAGAGGCTACTCCAAGAGCTTTACGGCAAAGACGATTATGAAGATATTTTGAAGGACGCAAGAGGTGATTTGGATGAAATTGCAGAAGAGTTAGGACGAATGAGAGAGCAAGAAAAAGAAACAGGAGTGAAAATCCCAGAAGATACAAGGCAAAAGATCCATGAGGAATTAAAAAGACTGGATGATGAATTGAAAGAACAATTGCTTGGTAAGCTCCAAAAAGAACAAACGAAGCGAGATGAAAATCCAGAAGAAGAATGGAGCTATCTTGAGCGATTATGGAATGAAACTACATTTGTAGCGGTAGATGATGTGCTCAAGATTTTTAAAGATGGTTGGGCTTATCTGTCAGAAAGAAGAGAGCTCAGACGAGATCGGGTATCATCCCTAATTGGTGAGTCGGTGGCGACTACAGAACGTATGAAAAGTTACTTCTCAGGTTTGCAGCAATCCGTACAAAATAGAGATGTCTCCAAATGGAAGGAGATATATACAGACAAGGATCCGAATACTTTGAATCAAATTCTCGACAAAGCAGAAGATATAAACCAAGTGAAGGCTATTTTTGAAATGAAGGCAGAAACTTACGGTGATTTCTTCTTCCGAAACAAGCAAACGTTAGGAGCCTTGGAGCGTATTTCAGGAAAGAAAGTTGAAACTTATTTCCAGGCAAAAGCAGTTTACGACAAAATATATGGTATCGGTGAAGCGGATGGTCTTGAGCGTAAAAATGATAGTACAAGACGAAGTAAAGTGAGTGAAGCAGAGGAGATGGGTAAAGCACATGCGGATAATCTCGGTGTTGAATGGATGCAGATGATAGGGGCTCTTCAAAGAAATGAATGGGTTGATGCAGCGAGATTCGAAGGATTCATCAATTATGCAATTAAGAATGGTAAGTCATATCTTCGTCAGGTGCTTTGGGTAATTGCCAAAGGATTTCAACTTGGGATTCTAGATCACAGAACTCTAGTACAGATGGGAGGTTCGGAAATGATCGTAAATTCACCACATATTGAATACATAGGTAAGATGGCAGAACTTCATGAAGCAGGAATTCCATACAAAAATACTAAAATGACTGAGCTTGAATACATTGCAACATTGGATCTGTATGATGAGAGTGGTGGGAAAACAGATGTTAGAAAGCAGCCACCGCCTACAGGGAAGCAAGTAGGAGATTGGATTAAATATGAAAAATGGCTTCTATATAAAGTGGATAAGGATGAAGAATTACGTATGAGGCATGGTAAGATCAAGTCGAAGCTTGACCAGGTAGATCATGATTATGTTCAGGATTATTGGTGGGAATTTGATAGATCTTCATATGAATCGATTTTTAGTGAGAGATCCGGTTCGGTGCAGTTTATCCAGGATCAAGGACTTGCAAATGTATATGCACAGTTTGTGACAAATTCTCTTTATTGGACAGATGGTGATCTCGAAAGTAAATATGGTAAATGGTTCAAGACAGATAGGCTTCTGACGGAAGAAAATTATGACAATGATGGTAATGCATTTCAGGTAAAAAGTGGGGAGAAACAGAGGCTTGATAACAAAACAGTGCTTACCGAAAGTAAATTAAATAGGACAGGTGCACTTTACCAAGGTGTCCCTATGAGATGTTTTCGAAACCTAACGTATTATGCATATCGAGAATCAGGAGGTAATATGCAAGGAGCACGTGATATCATGATGGCCGGAGCTATGGATCTTGGTATCAAGTGGGTACCTGAGCCAACGATTCGAGAATTTTATCGACAAAAAGGTTGGGATTATACAAGAGTAGAGAGGCTCCGAGGCAGGATAAATGTCCGAGCACTTCCCGAAGCTCCAAAATCTCATCGTATTATGCACGGAGGTACATCTATGGAAAACGAACTTGGAAATTATCCAAACCTTGGGGGTTAAGCGGAAAGCCTTTAGGCTTTTTGCTTCTTGAGACACCTCTTACAACGCCCTCTCCTCAATTTCCTTTATCACTTTTTTCACAAAGCTCGAAGCCTTGGTTGATTTCTGCTCTTTGGTTTTGTAATCGCGAACAGTTACGGATCCGTTTTTTGTACCATCGCCTTTTTTCCAGCCCTTCATTTCTTCATCTCCGATTACAAGCATGTATGGAATTTTCTTCTTTTCGGCTTCGCGGATACGTTTCCCGAGAGAATTTTCAGGACCTTCTATCGTTGCTCTGACTCCCTTCTTCTTCAATTCATCCATTAGCTCCATCGCATATTCGGCGTGTGGATCAGCCACCGGCATCAACCTCACCTGCTCCGGTGCAAGCCACACAGGAAATGCCCCTGCAAAATGCTCAATCAAGAATCCAACCAGGCGTTCGTGAGTAGAAAGCGGAGCTCTGTGGATACAGAGCGGAGTTTTCTCTTCTCCATCTTTATCTGTGTATGTTAGGTTGAATCTTTTTGGGATCGCGAAGTCCAATTGATTCGTCGCAAGTGTGAATTGTCGTCCGATTGCTGACCAAATTTCAACATCGATCTTCGGGCCATAGAAGGCTGCTTCACCTGGTACTTCCTCATAATTAACTCCGGATTTTTTCATGGCTTTTCGAACCATCTCTTCAGTCTCAATCCAAAGTTTTGGATTGTCTACATATTTTTTACCGAGTCCTTCTTTATTATGTAGCGAAAGTCTCATCATATATTTATCAATTCCAAATAGTTCAAAATATTTTTTATAAATCTCAAGCACAGCCAAGAATTCTTCTTCAAATTGTTCAAGAGTACAGTAGATATGAGCATCGTTCATACACAT
Organism: Candidatus Peregrinibacteria bacterium; assembly: GCA_018697675.1. Taxonomy (GTDB): domain Bacteria; phylum Patescibacteriota; class Gracilibacteria; order UBA1369; family JABINC01; genus JABINC01. The sequence goes on along the minus strand of JABINC010000061.1, from coordinate 16,808 downwards.
CGAACGAACACGCATCAGCCCAAACAGAGCCCCACTATCCTCGAAGCGATAACAATGTCCGTACTCGGCGAGTCGTACAGGGAGGTCGCGATAAGACCGGGGCTTTGCATCATAAATCAAATGATGATGCGGACAGTTCATAGGTTTTAAGTAGTATTCTTCGTTATCCATTTCCATCGGTGGATACATCGAATCCGCATAATAAGGCAGATGCCCAGATTTATGATAGAGGCTTCCTTTTGTAATATGAGGAGTGCGCACGCGGTCATAACCAGCCTCAAATTCCACTTCTTTTGCCAATTTTTCGATCTCTTCCACAATGACAGTTCCATTCGGTAGCCAAAGCGGTAGCCCTGCGCCGACTTCTTCACTCATCGTGTAGAGCTCAAGGTCTTTCCCAAGTTTTCTGTGATCGCGTTTTTCTTGCTCACGGAGCATTGTCAGATGAGCATTCAATTCATCTTGTGTCTCAAAACAAGCCCCATAAATTCGTTGGAGCATTGGGCGATCAGAATCTCCTTTGAAGTAAGATCCAGCAATTTTCATCAATTTAAAAACCCCAATTTCACCCGTGTTGTCGGTATGTGGCCCAGCACACATATTCACAAAAGTCTTCTTATCATTCTGTTGAATAATATTTTCATAAAAACTTAGAGTTCCAACCTCTTTCCCATTTTTCAAATCCACCGCCATCTCCGCCGTATAATCCTGCCCTCGCTCTTTCAGGTACTCGATTCCTTCATCCACCGGCAACTCAAAGCGTACAAATTTCTGTCGCTGCTTCATAATTTGCTTCATTTTTTTCTCCAAAATCGGCAAATCCTCTGGAATAAGCGTCCGCGGAAGCTCAAAATCATGATAAAACCCACTATCAATCCAAGGTCCAACTGCCAATTTCGCCTCAGGGAACATATCCATAATAGCTTGCGCCATCACATGCGAACACGAATGTCGCATAGCATCATGTTTATCTACCGCTTTTGCCATCTTTGTATAAATTAGTTTTTATTTTCCAGCCTATTTTACTTTAATTCTTGCCACTTACAAAATTGAAATATTCGCACCCTTGACGCAACTCGTAAAACATTGCATTAACCCTTGATTTTTGAACTTCAAACTGGTAACATCCCTTCGATCTGGGTTTTCGAATTTTTCGTATAAAAATAAATTCAAAATATGGGTGAGCCAGTATCCAAAAAGATCAGCAAATCAAAGAAACTGAAAGAGCTTGAAGATAAGAGTAAAGTGAATTTAAAGGCTAGGCGCAAGCGACACAATAGGTTGATGGAAGAGAATCCGTCAATCTTGAAAAAGCGAATCTTGAAAAAGATTTCAAAAATAGAACGTGTTTTTAGTTTAGAAAGCATGGCAACTTTGTTCAAAAGACAAAGTGAAAATATAAGAATGCTAAAAGGGCACCTCCGAGGAAGCCATACAGAATGTTCAAGTCTTCCATGTCAGAAGAAATTCATAAAAAAGATAGCATATGTAGTTATCATTTTTTTCCTATTCTCATCGTTTGATATTTATAATTTCAATTTGGACAATGCCTATGCAAAAGGTGGGGGGCTATTCAATGATTTCAATCTAGTAGCGGATGATGAGGGGTATTTATCAAAATCTATGCCAACGGGAGAACGTAATTATGCGAACCGTGAGGGATTGATAACTCACAAAGTGGAGTCTGGGGAGAACGTTTCAGGGATTGCATATATGTATGGGATTCGTACAGCCACAGTCTTGGACAATAATACTGAGCTCGGTGCAGGAAATTTCTTGAAGCCAGGGCAAGAAATTGTGATTCTTCCGATAGATGGTTATCTCTACAAAATCAAAAGTGGAGACAGCCTCGAAAAAATTGCTAAGAAGTTTGAAATTTCAGAAGAAAAAATTAAGAAATATAATGAGAAAAAAGTGGAAGTGCTAGCCGCCGGAGATCAATTGATCCTCGCCGGAATACGCTCTCCAGAAGCTCAGAGATATATAGCAAGTGCATCAAGTTATCAGTCTGGTGCGATAATCGGTGGACAGATAGTTTCGCAAGCACCGAATAATATTGGTTTCGTGAGCCCAACTCCTGTGAACGCTCGGTACTCGCGCGGATTTACAGGTTGGCACCCAGCACTCGATGTTTCTAGAACAGACAAATCATGGACTCCAAATGTAGTTTCTCCTATTTCAGGGACGGTCACAAAAGTCAGGCAACATGGTTGGAACGGAGGTTACGGTTCTCATGTAGTTATAAAACGTGACGATGGAATAGAAGTTCTAATGGCTCATTTCACGGCAGGTAAGGTATACATCCGCGAAGGCGAACAAGTTGTCGCTGGGCAAATAGTCGGTCTCATGGGAACAACCGGTCGTTCTTCTGGAGTTCACCTTCATATCGAAGTAATCCAAGACGGTGTTAAGAGAAACCCACTTAAGTACTTTAGTATATGAAGCAGTTATTGATCCTACTTGTTAAACTCTACCAATTCATCCTTTCTCCAGATCATAGTGCATGGGGAAAAGCCATGTTCCCTGGTGGGTATTGTAAATACACTCCATCCTGTTCAACATATATGATAATGGCTATAAAAAAACACGGCGCAATCAAAGGAATATTTAAAGGATTTTGGCGCATTCTCCGATGCAATCCCTTCTCAAAAGGTGGTTGTGATTTACCATAAAATCCGAAGAAACTTCACTTGCCATCAATTCTACTTTCCCCTAAACTCCCGAAGGTCCTACCGCTCAGAAATAGCATTTGACCTCTCAACATAAATGATCAAAAGAGCCCTTATTAGCGTGTCAGATAAAGATGGCATTGCCGTATTTGCGCGTGCCCTTGCAGAAAAAAACATAGAAATTCTCTCAACTGGAGGTACAGCGAAACTTCTCAAAGAAGAAGGAATCGAAGTGAAAGATGTGTCTGATTATACAGGTTTCCCAGAGATGATGGACGGCAGAGTGAAGACCCTGCATCCGAAAGTTCACGGTGGACTTTTGGCTGTTCGTGATAATGATGATCACATGTCGCAGGCGGAGAAAAATGACATTGGCATGATTGATCTAGTGGTTGTAAATCTCTATCCATTCAAGGCTACGGCGAAGCAAAAAGATAAAACTGAAGAGGAAGTGATCGAGCAGATCGATATTGGTGGGCCGAGCATGCTCAGATCTGCTGCGAAAAATTTCAAATCAGTGACGGTCGTAATGGACAAAGCGGATTATCCAGAGGTTCTCCGGCAGATCGAAGAAAATAGTGATACGACACCGGAGTTCCGGAAAGAACTTGCGATGAAAGTTTTTGCAAAAACCTGTGAATACGACATGGATATCACTTATTATTTCAACAGAAAATTAAAGGAGAACGGAGATGCTCCAGAGATGCTGGATCTTCATTATGAAAAAGTGATGAGTCTTCGGTACGGTGAGAATCCACATCAAAGTGCGGCATTTTTCCGAAATCCAAATAACATGAGTGCGAACGTGACAAATTGTGAAATTCTCAATGGAAAACCACTTTCTTACAACAATATTATAGATGCTGATTTTGCTATCGAGTTTGTGAAAGAATTTGAATGCCCATCAGCAATATTTGTGAAACACAACAACCCTTGTGGAGCTGCTACGGCCGATACAATAGAGGAGGCCTTTAAAAAAGCTCATGCAGTTGATCCAATGTCAGCGTTTGGATGCGTGATCGCAATCAACACGAAATGTACGATGGAGCTCGTCGAATATATGAAAGAACAGAAGATGTTTGTGGAGATTATCGCAGCACCAAGTTATGAGCCAGAAGCTCTAGAGATGCTTCAAAAGAAAAAGAATCTACGTGTATTAGCTCTGCCAGGAAAATGGGGAATTGATTACAAGAGACGTGATATCAAAAAGGTTGCAGGAGGAATACTTATACAAAATGCAGATACGGCGCCATTAAGCGCCGATGACTTACGCACAGTCACAGAAAAAGCTCCAACGCAGGAAGAAATTGCAACACTTCTCTTTGCTCGTGTTGTGGCAAAACACTCTAAATCAAACGCAGTAGTTTATGCCAAAAAGGATGGTACTGCAGAAGTTGTAACAGGTATGGGAGTAGGTCAAATGTCCAGAGTTGATTCGGCAATCATCGCGCGCCGTAAGGGGGGCGACAGAGTCCCAGGATCAGTTATGGCCTCGGACGCATTCTTCCCATTTGCAGATGCAGTTGAGGCGGCCGCCGAGGCCGGAGTGACCGCAATAATCCAACCCGGAGGCTCAATCCGCGACGAAGAAGTCATAGCTCGCTGCAACGAACTTGGCCTTGCCATGGTCTTCTCCGGTATGCGAAACTTCAGGCACTAATAAGCCTTAAGTTATGACTATCCTCCAATCAATCATTCTCGGAATAATCCAAGGAATCACAGAGTTCCTTCCGATTTCGTCGTCGGGTCATTTAGTTATTTTGGAAGAATGGTTTACGCTTCCAGTTGAGCAGTTAAGAGGATTCGATGTGCTTGTGCATGTGGGTACACTTTTGGCGATTTTCATATATTTCAGAAGTGATTTTAAAAAAATAATACTCGATGTATTCAAAGGGAAATTCCAAATGGCATTTTTGCTTATTCTTGGAACAATTCCAGCAGTGATTGCAGGATTTACAATGAGTGATTTACTGGATAATTTTTTCCGTTCGAGTGAAAAAGTCGCTCTTGCGATGATTGCAGTGGCTGTACTTTTTGTAGTTGCAGAATACGTTGGAAGAAAATATTTCTCTGATAAAAACTCAAAAGGAATTGAAAATAAAAACAGCTTATTTGAGCCGAAAAACGAAGGTGGCTTTGTTCACGTGAACACTTTTCTAAAAGTCCTCCTAATCGGCCTCTTTCAAGCGCTCGCGCTGATCCCCGGAGTTTCCAGGTCTGGGTCAACAATCTCAGCGGGACTGCTCATAGGTATGACTCGACATGAAGCCGCGCGCTTTTCGTTTATTTTGGGATCGATTGCAATATTTGGAGCAGGACTGCTCACGACAAAAGATGTTATTTCAGATGGTTTATATTTCCCAAATTTTACAATTGCCGCTGCCGGCTTCGTCGCTTCGCTCCTCGCCGGCTATCTCTCAGTCGCATTCCTCATGAAATTTCTCAAAAATCATTCACTACACGTATTCGCTTTTTATCTTTTGATTCTCGGAGGCGGACTGATTTTATTTTAATAAGCAGTTGGTAGGTATTTATGCTAGATGAAGAGATTTCTATTTTACTTATTTCGTGTATTTTGGCACAATCAAACCCAGCTTAAAAATATAAAATTAGTTTTTAATTAAAAAAATATGACAGGAATTTACATACTACTCGGAGCGCTTGTATTGGTGGTTCTTTATGTTATCGGAGTTTACAATGGCCTTATAAAAGGTCGACTACATGCAGAGGAAGCATGGTCTGGAATGGATGTTCAGTTGAAGAGAAGAGCTGATATGATTCCGAATCTTGTTGATATCGTAAAAGGATACATGCAGCATGAAAAAGATGTCCTAACTCAGGTGACAGAGGCACGTACAGCAGTTATGAGCGCTGGTTCGACAGCTGGTAGGGCAGGGGCAGAAAATATGCTAACAGGAGCGCTAAAATCACTTTTCGCAGTTGCTGAGAATTACCCAGATTTGAAGGCAAATACCAATTTCCTAAAACTTCAAGAAGAGTACGGAGTGATAGAAGATGCGATTCAAGGAGCTCGCCGACTTTACAACAGTGCAACCAAGGGTTTCAACATCAAAATCGAGACTTTCCCAAGCAATATAATCGCTGGAATGTTTAAGTTCGAGAAGAAGGAATTCTTTGAAGTTGAAGAAGCAGGAGAGAGAAAGAATGTAAAGATTGATCTATAATGAGTCACAAAAGCCTTTACGATCATGTAGGTTCAAATAAATTGAAATCCATGCTTCTGCTGGCAATTTTTGCTGCAATCGTAATGGGAGCAGGTTATATTTGGGGCGAATATTACGGCAGTGGAATAGGCGGGCTGAGTGTTGCGGGAGTTTTTGCAATCATTTATGGATTGATAGCTTATTTCCAAGGTGGGAAAATTGCACTGGCGGTGAGTGGAGCCAAGAAAGCTGATAAAAGAAGTAACAATGTTTTGTATTCAGCAGTTGATAGTTTGGCGATAGCCGCGGGGCTCCCAACTCCGGATGTTTATATTATTGATTCGGCTGCGCTCAATGCTTTCGCAACTGGGCGTGACCCTGCGCATTCAGCGATAGCGGTGACTTCAGGGCTTATGGAGAAACTTTCCAAGAGAGAATTAAAAGGTGTGCTCGCTCATGAGATGTCACATATCGGAAATTATGATATTAGGCTTCAAACACTTGTGATTATTTTGGTTGGAGTTTTTACTTTGATGTCAGATTTATTTTTGCGCTCAACTTTTCACAGGCGCGGCGGAGGTCGTAGTCGAGGAGGAGGCAAAGCCGGTGCAATTATAATTATCGTAGCAATAGCACTCGCGATCCTGTCCCCTCTAATTGCTGGTTTAATCCAAATGGCAATTTCTAGAAAACGAGAATACCTCGCCGATCACACAGCAGCCATCTTAATCTCAGATCCAGAAGCGCTCGCTCTTGCTCTAGAAAAAATCTCTGGTGACAAAAACGAACTCAAAAGCGCAAACAAAGCAACGGCACATTTATTCATCTCAAACCCACTCAAAAAGTCAAAGGTCGCAGGCCTTTTTTCAACCCACCCTCCAATTGAAGAGCGTATAAAGCTTCTTAGAACTTCTTAAAGGGTGACAATTTATTGTAAACGGACAACAAAAACAGACTTCTTTCAAGTGAAACCATTAAAAAGACGCTATTTCTGATAAAAATGGGGTCAAAATTTTAATATTTTTTTAACTTTGATCTGTAAAATCAAGATCTCTAAATTTGCTAAAACCAAATTTTCACAACTATTAACGCTTGACGTTATTAACGCGACACGTTCTCATGATAATGAGCTTCAAATGCAGCGAAACTGAAAAAGTATTCTTAGGGAATGTTCATGAAATAGAAATAACCGATTATCATTAATTTTATGAAAAAAAGACTTAAACCAACTCACCCAGGACGGATTTTAAAAGAAGATTTTTTTAAAACCTCTCGGTTTAAGCGAATATCGCTTAGCTAAAGATATTGGCGTGCCTCCAAGAAGAATCAACGAAATTGTACATGAGAAAAGATCAATAACTCCAGATACTGCATTACGTCTGAGTAAATATTTTGGGACATCGGCCGAAATTTGGATGGGACTTCAGAGTCACTATGACTTAGAAGTTGCACGAGATGAATTTGAGAAAAAGTTTGGAGTGGAGGTGCAAATTATTACGGCAGATAATAAGCATTTGATAAAAAAAGAATACCAAAAGCATGAGTAGTATAAATTTCCTTGTATATACCGCATGTATTAGGTATATTTACCGAAAATAATTTCAAAATTTTTCAAAAAATGACACCATCAAAAAACACTAACGGAAAAGTGTCCAAGGACATCAGGGACTACAAGATAGTCACTCTCGCTTCACACACAGCCCTACAGATTTTAAAAGGTGCTAAAGACGAAGGATTCCATACTGTAGCAATTTGCCCAAAGGGCCGCAGGCGACCATACGAAAGCTATGGTGTAGCAGATGAAATCATAGAGATCGAAAGTTACGAAGAATTCTACAAAATTGATAAAGAGCTCTCAGAAGAGAATGCAATTATGATTCCACATGGCTCTTTTATTGCATATCTCGGGCATGACAGTGTCAAAGAAGTGAAGATGATGTATTACGGAACGCGCGATATTTTGGAATGGGAATCTGATCGTGAAATGGAGCGAAAATGGCTTTTGAATTCAAAACTAAACTTGCCAAAAATCTACAAAAACCCAGAAGATATAGATGGCCCAGTGATTATAAAATTCCATGGTGCAGGTGGAGGGCATGGGTATTTCCTTGCCAACACTCCTGAAGAATTTTACAGACGAATCAAGGATCATCCAGATTTGAAGAGAGGATACGTGATTCAAGAATACATCGTGGGAGTGCCAATTTACGCACATTACTTTTACTCACGACTCACGGGCGAACTCGAAGTGATGGGATTTGATAAAAGATACGAATCCAACGCGGACTCGATTGGACGAATTTCAGCAAAAGACCAACTTGAAGTAGGGGTGGAAACTTCATATACGATTACGGGAAATATTCCAATTGTACTTCGAGAATCACTACTCCCTCAGATTTTTGAGATGGGAGATAATGTGGTCGCAGAGTCCCAAAAGATCGCAGGAGAAGGATTGTTCGGTCCATTCTGCCTCGAAATGATCCTCGACCCAAATCTCAAATTTAACGTTTTTGAAATTTCAGCCCGCATCGTCGCAGGAACCAATCCATACACGAACGGTTCGCCATACACCTGGCTCCGCTACGACGTCCCAATGTCAACCGGCCGCCGAATCGCCCTCGACATTAGGCAAGCAATTGAGGTAGGAGAGCTAGGGAAAGTTCTGGGATAGAAGAATGTATAATTCATCTTATGATGACAACATTTGTCAGCACTTTTTGCCATGTTGCTTTTCCACTTGCCAAAATTGTTAATTTGTGTTTAAATACGGTCTTATGTAACGTAGAACCCATGGACAGACTAAAAGAATTCTTATCAAGCCTTGGACTTAAGGACAAGGAATCGAATGTGTATCTAGCTGCACTTCAATATGGCTCACAGACGGCGAGTGTTCTTGCAAGAAAAACTGATATGCCCCGTTCTACAATGAATTTTGAGCTGAATACACTCGTAAGGAAAGGTTTTGTCTCAAAAGATATACGAGAGAAGACCACTTACTTCAATGCCTTGCCACCAGAATGTATAGAAAATATTCTGCTTGGGAAAGCGGCATCAGTTAAAAAGTCTATTAATGACTTCAAAGAGATTTTCCCGATTTTAAATGATATGCAAGGCCAAGTTAATCCTATGACAAAAGTCCAATATTTTGAAGGTATCGAAAGTTTATGTCGTTTAATAGATGATGATATCAATGATAACGTTGGAGGTCTTTATTTATCTGGTCATAACAATATGCATCCTAAAATTCGTGAATATCTAAAACGGGTATATGTCCCATCTTTAAAAAATCGAGATGGAAGAAATCAGATGATTATTAAAGATGGAGAAATGGCTCGTGAATACACATCTTGGGTTAAGGATTACGAAGATGTGATTTTTGCTGATCCAGAGATTTTCAAAATGAAATATACAATTGCAATCTATGGGAATAAGGTCGCTTTTTGTTCTTATGATCCAAGTGATCTTTGTGGAATCATTATTGAAAACTCTCTTATAACAAATGGTATGCGTGCAATGTTTGAAGTAATGAAGAATTCAATAAAAACTCTTTAGAAATGAGGGATAGTTGTGATAAAGATTTAGCCCTGAAATTATACCCATTGCCCCTTGGAGACGCAGAAGAGGGATTAGATGATTTTGGATCAGAGGCTGTTGAAGAACCAGACTTATTGGTCGCTCCAGCTCATCCTGTTATTGAACGAATCCGCTCGGGATCAGTCTGTGTTATTGGTTGTGATCCTAGAGCTTTGGATGTTTCACGACATGCAATTCGTACCAGAGATATGTTGCTTTGGATGAAAGAACTTTTAAATAGCGATGACGATCCAGAGCTTTTGATTGCTGACTTACCACTTCGTTATAATATTGAAGATGGGTTGAAGAGGGAGGGTGTAGAAATAATAAATCAAGAATCGGTTAACGAAAGGGCCCGACTAATCGGGGAGCGTGATAGGTTGTTTTTAGAGGCAGTTCAGGATTATCTGATTGAGAATGATTTTGTTCCAGAAGAGAGAAGAAAAAAAATACATCTCATGTCAGAGGTACTTGATAATGATCCAAATTTTCAGATGCTATTAAAACGTCTAGAGCAACTATGTGCACTAGATGATGATTTTAAAGAAAAAGTTCTCAAATGTATTCCGAAACGAATTAGGGAATCTATGGGAGATGATTTAAATCCACGTTATGTACTTTTTCAGCTTGCTGCTACCATATATCATCGAGGTAAAAAAATAGGTCACAAAGGGGAGAAGACATATGATCGACTTGCTAGGCAGTCATTAGAGGCTGGATATATTGAGCTTCCAGAAGATGATCGGCCAACATTTGCTTATCCAAAAGTACAAGGTGTTACAGGTAATGTTTTTTACAGGTGGCAAGATGTTCCTTTGGATGGTGAAGCTGCAAATTTTAAGAAGGTGGATGGTCTATCTTTTTTCAAAGGTAAAAAGCCAGACGATAGAGAAGCATTTTGGAAGGGGATTAAAGAATTAGCATCAGAAACAATCCCTATTTATGAAGGCTTTCTAAGAAAACTAAAAACCACTGAAAGATTGAGTAAAGAAAAAAGAGAATCTACATGGGAAGCAGAGGCATGGAAAGTTGTATATGAAATATTAGCTGAATTTTTTATGTTCCCAAGATTTAGAGAATTGATGTATGCATCGGGAATAATGGAAGTTATAGATAGAGATTTAAATCCAAGGTTGATTCATAGATATAATTACCTGCCTTTCAATATTCAACCTGATGCTCGTGACAAAGGTTCGGATTTGGCATATTTTTTAAGATTTTTATGTGGCCTTTTTACAGGCATGAACGGTCCAATAAGTATGTCCTCTATGAATAGGTCAGTCCAAGGTAATTATCTTTGGGAAATATGGTATGCCCTTTATACGGAAATAACAGGGCAAGAATTGAGAGAATATTTGAGAAATACATGGGATTTTGAAGGGTGGTACAATCTTTCACATAGTCCTTTTGACATATATGAAACAAACAGGTGGCCGGATGCCGCAGTATGGGATGAAGAACTTAGAATGGAAAAAATGAACACATATTCTACCGAATGGATTGTGGAATCCGTAGGAACAGCTGATCCGATAGAGAGGTGGAGTAGGAAGCCGAAGGTTCAAAGAGAACCATTTTTAGAAGCATTGTATAGAGCGGGGTATAATTTATCCTCAGAGCATGAAGCAAGAGCTAGGGCAAGTTTAGCTGCAGCGGAAATTGAAGCTGATTCACAATATTGGGAGTCTGAAATTGTAAGTAGGCCAGAAGACGGTCCAAGTTTAGTCCATGGAGGGGTAATGGTCAGAAGTTTTCATGATGAAGATAGAGGAGCGACTGTAACACAGGCTGTCGAAACAGCAGAGTTAATAGCGGCATCGTTATCATCTGATTGCTAGACTGTCGACAATATCTGTCAGCACTTTCTGCCAGACGGGTTTTCAGCTTACACAAGCCTGGAATAACCCCTTCTGGCTTTTTTAATAAAACCCGAGTATTTACATACGTCAAATTCAGATTAGAATCGTAAACCTGAGTATAAAAACAAAAAACATTTAATTATCAGGATATGACAACCACAGTAAAACTCCCAAATATTTTCAGTAGTGTGAAAATGTTTACATCTCTGCCAGTCGGAGAATTAAAAGAACATTTAGATGAGATAACATTTCAGGGAGCTAAAGAAGAAGAGATTTCAAAAGAAAACGAAAATAAGGCTTAATTTAGGAAAACTTCAAGGTAAAATCCAAATTTGATTATTAAATATCTTAAATATGCTAGACAATACAGATTGTGAAATAAATATAGATCCATCAGTCGAGGAGGTTAATGTTGTTAGGATAAGTATAGAAGAAAGAAATAGGTTATGTTTGGAAAACATGAAATTAGCAAGGTCTATAGCTTGGCGTTTTATGGGTTTAGCTAAGTATTTGAGAGCTCCGGTAGAATTGGAAGACCTGATACAAGATGCATACGTGGCTTTGTTGGAATATGCAGAAAAATTTGATCCTGAAGGCGAGTATACTTATAGCCAGTGTGCATATCTGCCAATGTTTAAATATGTAAGGGAAAGCTTGCTATATAAATGTGGAAGGCTTGTGAGGCAGCCAGCAGGAAAAGAAGAAATGGCTGATAAAATCAGAAGAGCGAGAAGGGACTTATGGAGGGAATTAAATAGGGCTCCAAGCATAGAGGAGGTTGCAAAAGCGGTTGGGATTACAAGAGAAAAAGTGATCAAATTGGCGATTGATTTGCGAACCGTACTTTCTTTTGATAATCCATTCGCCAATAGAGAGGATGAGGGAGGGGTAACTAATTTGTATTCACTTGTTCCAGATCCGGATGGAGAGTCTCTTCATTCAGATTTAGAAAATATAGAGTGGAGAGGCAAGGTTCGAGACGTTGTCAATTCCAGAGTAGTGCCAGATGGGCTGCCATTTAAGAGGGCTCGCAGAAAAGGAGAGAGGGTCATATCAGAACGTCACAGCAACTTACTTAGACTTCTATATGGTCTTAATGATCCAGATCCACCTGACAAAGATAGAGATATGGGAGAAGTTGCAAGAATTACTGGGGCAAAAGATAGAAGGAATGTGGAAATGGTCAGAAGGAAGATGTTTGGTAACTTAAGAGAAGTGGAAGAATTACGGGAACTTGCTAGAGCATGTGGGATTGATGTTCCAGAATTGAAAAAGGATGTAGCTTAGTTTAGAATTTCACTCTCCCCACCCAAAAAATATTGGATTTTTGAAAGTAATTCATCACGGACTTTATCTACAACTTCTTGAGAAGTAGCTTCGTTTCCTTGGATTATCCAGAGGACGTCGGTTGTTTCATTTGAAACGAGAGTTTCTGCACATTGTTGAACTTCAAGATAACAAATTATGCGACCTCCATCAGTATCGGTGTAAGCATATTTATTGGCTATGTTTTCTGAGACTGGTTTGCCGAGAGGGGTGAAAGTCTCATTTCCTGTGAGTAATCGAAAAGATACGACGTTACCATTCAAATTGGAGATATCATGGCCGCCCAAGGCCATTAGGCTATGTGCGGCGATCAGATTGTAGATGTCCACTGCTGGATTAATTTCGGGAAGTCCAGATTTCAAGGCCATCCTTCGGAGAGCAAGGGGCGCAGGCGGCCCTTTTTTAATCTCTCTAGTCGTTCTACCGCAATTTCTGTGAGCCTGTTCAAAAGCTGCGATCTCTGGGAGTTGTCTTAATTCTGATGCCGGAGTATCAGACATGATTTTCTCGAGTAATTCAGCTCTCCACATCTCAAATTCATTTCGTAATTTCTCAGGAATTTCATTTTTTATATCAAGGGACATCCCAAAGGCAACTTTCGGCCCCTTGGCGAGAGCTTCCTCTTGAATCTCAATTTGCAATGTATCTGAATTTGCCATAATGATTTTTTTCTTGTTATGATCGGGAATTTGCGGTTAAATGACCACACATAACAATTTAGCGAGAAAAAATTATGACAGATATGCTACAAAAAATCCAGGAAGTATTAAAAGGCTACGACCTAAGCCAAATAACTATTGGTGTACTTGGTGGGCACAGTGCCCTGGACGTTTGCCGAGGTGCCAAGAAATACGGTTTTAAGACTGTGGCAGTTTGCCAAAAAGGACGCTCAAAAACATATGATAAATTTTACAAATCACGTCAGGGGAATTTTGGCCCAATGGGATGTGTAGATCATGTCATCGAAGTTGAGAAATTTGCAGATGTGGTAAAACCGGAAGTGCAGGAGCAGCTTCGTGCGATGAATACGATTTTTATCCATAACAGATATTTTTGGGTTTATTGCGATTTCAAAGAGATTGAGAAAGACTTTATCGTTCCGATTTTCGGGAATCGAGAATATGTGAAACTGGAAGAACGTGATCAGCCAAATAATCAATATGAACTGTTGGAGAAAGCTGGGATTGCATTGCCAAAAATCATTAGAAAAGGTGGGGAGGTTCATGGAAGGAGGCTTCTTGAAGAGAAACTTGATAAACATTTTCAGGAATTCGGCGGACCTCTGATTGTGAAGGCAAATGAAGCAGAGCGCACTTATGAAAGAGCATTTTTTGTAATTACTTCATCGGAAGATTATTTCACAATTGGGGAAAACATGGTGAAGCGTGGCAAAGTAAATCAAGAAGATTTGGACCGTTCAGTGATTGAAGAATTTATAATCGGTGCACAGGTGAATTTCAATTTTTATTACTGTCCATTTATGAGGCAGGTTGAATTAATGGGGACAGATATGAGGAGGCAGACCAGTATGGATGGATTTCTTCGGCTCAATGCAGTCACTCAGAAAAAACTACTCCAAGCTGGATACAAGCCGTCTATGATTGAGACTGGGCACGTGGCATGTACGGTGAAAGAATCTTTGGTGCAAAAAGCTATGGAATTAGGTGAAAAATTTGTAGTGACCACAGCAGAAGTGCTCGGGCGACCAATTGTCGGACCATTCGCATTGCAAGGAGCTGTAGCTTCCCGTAGGGGTCATGAAGAAATTGTCATCTTCGACGTCTCAATGCGTATCCCAGGTTCTCCAGGAACAGCCTCAACTCCGTACTCCGCTTATCTCTACGGCGAACCAATCAGCTATGGCGAACGCATCGCAATGACCTTAAAAACCGTTGAAGGAAACATGGAGGCACTGAGCAAATTGGTGAGCTAATGATTCGGTCCTAGGACGAAAACTTATACTAAAATCATTATGCCAGACATCCAACTTACATGCAGTGTCTCAGGCCAACCTTTTACGATTACCGAAAGTGATCAGGCATTTTACAAAAAAATAAATGTGCCGCTGCCGACCCTTTGTCCAAAAGAGCGTTTAAGAAGGCGTGCGACATTTCGAAATGAATTACATCTTTATAAACGAACTTGCGACATGTGTAGTGCAACAGTTTTTTCGGTTTTCGACACAGATGTGGAGTTCCCTGTGTATTGTGTCAAATGCTGGTGGAGTGATGCCTGGGATCCACAAAGTTACGCCAAGGATTTCGATTTTACGCGACCATTTTTCGACCAATATCATGAACTGCTAATGACTGTTCCGAAGGCAGCTGCTCTTCAACTCGGCAATGAAAATTGTGACTACAACGCACTTGTGGCATTTAGCAAAAATGCATACATGAGTCCAGGGAGCTATCTAGTAGAAGATTGTTATTACACTCGCAAAAGTCAGTCTTGCAAGGACTGTGTAAACAGCAATGCCTTAGATCGCTGTGAACTCGTTGCTTATAGCACCAACTGCAACAATTGTTATTCTTCACATCACCTTGTGAATTGTCGGAATTGTTTGGATTCGAGCTTCCTCAGTGACTGTTCAAACTGTCAAAATTGCTTTATGTGTTCTGGCCTTCGCAACAAAAAATTCTGTTTCAAAAACCAGCAATATTCGCAGGAGGATTACAAAACTATTCTCAAAAATTACGCCACTCAACCAACCAAAAACACAATTGAAGAATTCAAGAATTTCATAAATTCACTTCCACAGAGATCCAGTATTCAGATGAATTCAGAAAATTGTACTGGGGATTATATCTACAACTCACAGAACGCATTTGAATGCTTTGATTGCTTTGATCTGCAAGATTGCAAATACATGTTCGAATGTGCAGATGTGAAGGACTCGATGGATATATTGTGCCACGATAAAGAAATCGAACTTTGTTATGAGATCTGCTCTGGTGGCGAAAAAAATTACAACACGAAATTCGCATATTGTGCGGTTGCATCATCCAATTCAGAGTATACGTATGCATGTTTTTATCTTTTAGACAGTTTCGGTTGCGATGGATTCCATTTTAGAAATAAAAATTGTATTTTAAACAAAAAATACTCAGAAGAAGAATACGCAAATTTAAAAGCAAAAATAATTGATCATATGAAAGGCACCGGTGAGTACGGTGAATTTTTCCCAATCAAAATTTCACCATTTAAATACAACGAAAGTGGTGCGCAAACCCTGCTCCCATTAACGCGTGAACAGTGTCTAGAAAAAGGCTACCCATGGAAAGAAATACAGGCCAAAGAATACGCAAGTCCGACAGCTTCTGTGCCAGAAAACATAGCTTCCACACCTGACAGCATAATGGGAGAATTGCTCGCATGTACGAAATGTCGCAAAAACTACAAAATAATTCCTCAGGAGCTCAAAATTTACAGAAAACTTAATGTGCCAGCCCCAAAACACTGCACCGAATGCCGATTAAAAGAGTTGGACTCTTTCAAGAATCCACGACAGCTCATAGATTCAAATTGCTCAAATTGCCAAGTCCAAATTCAAACCACACATCCAGAGGAAAGCGGCGCAGTAGTTTATTGTGAGAAGTGTTATTTGAACTGGGTAAATTAATTTTAAAAGGTATGCCATACATTCCTCCACATATTCAGAAGCTAAAACCATATCAATCTGCTCGTGATTTGTATCAGGGGGATTATCTTTTTCTCGATGCAAATGAGAATTGTTTCGGGCCGCTAGTGGGTCCAGAAGATATAGTGGGAGATGTTACACTCAGTGATTATCCAGATACTGATTCCACACGCCTGCGAGAAGCCATGGCCAATTATTATGATCTCGATCCTGATGAAACCGCTATTTTCAATGGTTCTGATGAAGCAATCCCAGATATTTTACTTGCATTCTCATCTCCAGGCGACAAAGTCGCAGGACTAGATATTGGCTTTGGAATGTATAGATCTTTTTGTCAGATACATGATAGAGAGTATATAGAAATCCCTACAAACAAGGATTTTAAAATAGAAAAAAAGGAAGAACTCTCACAACAATTAAAATCTTCTAGAGTGTGTTTCCTAGATGTTCCGAATAATCCATCAGGGCAAATTCAGAGTGTAGAAGATATCGAATGGATGATAGAGCAGATGCCAGAGGGGCTTTTTGTGCTGGATTTGGCATATTTTGGTTTTCTGGATTCAGAAGAAATAAAAAACTTCAT
>JABINC010000020.1 GCA_018697675.1 Candidatus Peregrinibacteria bacterium | reverse complement strand
GGCTCGTCCTTCTTGTAATATTTCTTCTAGGTCAAAATTAATTTTATCTCTTCTTCCCCATAAATTTCGTTGATTTATTGCTCTGTATGTTATTCCTTTTACTAATCCTTCATTCTCTTTTACTGCGGTTTCAGCGAGCTCTGTTTTTCCTGGAATTTGGTCACACCATGCTTCAAATAATTCATGCCATTTTCCATTGTCAGTTTCTGGATCATGTTCAAAATATGCCATCATGTTGTAGCCGAAATAATTGAAGGTTTGCATCCAAAACTCTTCTGTTGCAAGAGTAGATGTTGTTAGTGCTAGATACGTTTCTTCTCCTTTGGGACCAGATTCTTTTAGATCTTTCATGCTCCATGTTTTTTTCTTTTTTGATTGTATCCAAAATTCTTTTATAAATTTGGGGGCTTTAGCAAGTATAGGTTCTGCCTCTTTTTCTTCTATGTTTCGTGAAATTGTTTCTGCCTCAGTTATTTCTGGTTTGGTGGATTCTACTGGAGGTACTTCTATCGGCGGCAATGTTAAATCATGCTGTTTAAATCCTTCTAAATGAGTACCAACTTTTTCCCTTACGGCTCTTGCTCTATCCAGTAAAGGTTTGAGAAAAGTTGATTTTAGATGTCGTCTTACTCCAAGCAACTCTCTCCTTGCTTTTGGAGCTTTTGGAGTTAAAGTCGAATTCGTAGGGCCTTCTTCTACCCTAGGACCGTTCATTTGCGGATCAACGTTTATTTCATCTGTGTCTGTGAAATCAAGCATTGGAAAAATTAAATTACAAGGTGTATGTATACCATTTTGGAGGGCGTTGCGTCAACATATTTTCGTGGGAAGTCAAGTTCTTTTGGTGTTATTTTTCCTCTTTTATTTTGGGTTTAATTCATTTAAATTTTCGAGTGTGATTTTTGAGATGTGATTTGAAAATTTTTAAACTTTAATTTTTATAAAAATGGATCAAGGTAAAGTTACTGTGGTGCTTGGAGCTCAGTGGGGAGATGAAGGTAAGGGTAAATTGGTGGATATTTTGGCGAAGGATTATCCAATTATTGGGCGTGCGACTGGTGGTGCGAATGCGGGGCATACTGTGGTTGTAGGTGATAACAAGCATGTGTTTCATCTGTTGCCATCTGGTCTTTTGAATGAGGGTACCAAATGTATGATTGGAAATGGTGTAGTTGTGCATCTTTCGACCATGTTTCAGGAGCTTGAAAAGTTGTTGGCAGGTGGAATTCCGTGGGATGGACGACTGTTTTTGTCAGATCGGGCGACTGTGCTTTTTGATTATCATAAGGTTATTGATGGGCTTCAGGAAGAGAAAAAAGGGGATAAAAAAGTGGGGACGACGAAACGTGGGATTGGACCTTGTTATGCTGAGAAAATCTCTCGGCATGCGATGAGGATGTGTGACTTTGAGGATTTGGAACTTTTTGAGAAAAAGTATCGTGAATGTGTGGCGCGGGCTGAGGAAATGTACGGATTTAAACATGAGGGTGCGGATGAGGAATTGGCTTGGCATCTTGAGATGGGGGCGAAGATTGCGAGTATGCTGAAAAAAGTGTCTTTTGAGATGAATGCGGCCGTGGATTTAGGTAAAAATGTGCTGATCGAGGGGGCAAATGGATTTATGCTTGATATCGACCATGGTACCTACCCTTTTGTAACTTCGTCGAATGCTTCGATCGGAGGGATTTGTACGGGGCTGGGGTTGCCGCCAAGTAAAATCTCGGAGGTAATTGGTATTGTGAAGGCGTACACAACTAGAGTTGGAGCTGGGCCTTTTGCTACTGAGCTTTTGGATTCTCTCGGAGATCAAATCCGCGATGCTGGAGGTGAATTTGGGTCAACTACTGGACGTCCTAGGCGTTGTGGATGGTTGGATTTGGTGCAGATGGCATACTCAGCTCGTGTGAATGGGTTGTCATCTATTAATTTAACGAAATTGGATGTTTTGACTGGGCTTTCTACTTTGAAAGTATGTATTGGTTATAAAGTTAACGGAGTGGAAGTTGATCACTACCCTACCCGCCTCGAAGACCTTGATAATGTTGAGCCAATCTATGAAGAACTTCCTGGTTGGGAAGAGGATATAACTACCGTGGGGACTTTTGAAGAATTGCCAGAAGCTGCGCAGGCTTATGTTAATTTCATCGAAGAGCGCCTCGGAGTTCCGGTGAGCTACATCGGAGTTGGGCCGAAGAGGTCTCAGATGATTTCAATCTAAATCTTCACAAACTCTTCAGGATTTTTCTTGTAAGCCTTTTGTAATGCATCGTTTTTTTCGAGCATCATTGATTTTATCATTTTACTCATCTCTTTTTCATTTGCTCCGTGTGATCGTGCGTAGAATGTTCTGGCTTTGAAATTTGAGCGGCCGGTTATTTCAAAAAGTTCTTCGCAGACCTGCATGCTTTCTTCGTACTTTCCATCGGCGTAAAGTGAGTTTATGAGATCGAGGGAGTCTTCGATAAATACTCTATTTTCGTATTTTCTATTTTCCCAGATTAAGTTTTCTGCTCTGTTCATATGGCGCTTAATACGTGGTTCAGGGAAGATTTTGTAGAGTTTGGTTAGGAATCTGTAGAGCTCTTCATACTGTCGATTTTCGAGCAGTTCTTTTCTTAGTCGGAGTTGTGTTACTACGTAGTCATGTTTTATTTTTTGATTTAATTTTTCTGGCCAGGATTCGCCTTCAAAATATGGCCTTATTTGTTCTATGCCGCTGATTGCCTCCATGTATTTCCCCTCTTTGTGGAGAGATTTTATTTTGCTTTTTATGTCTTTTTTGTATTCAGTTGAAGTTTGCTCTTTTTGCTTTTTATTTAAATTCTTTAATTTGGCGATTTTTAGGAGCAATGGCGGATAATTTGGATAAAATTTGTTGAGAGCTTCGTATTCTTTGAGAAGTTTTTCGTAGGCCGCTGATTTCCAGAGTGGACGCAGGGCTTTTTCTCTTTTCTTCAATTCTCGTTTTCTTATACGTCGAATTTGTTTTGCAGATTTCTTGATAACGCGGTTTGCAAAACTGTTTGTCTCATCTAAGTTTAGTGCACTTTGAGCGGACCTGTAAGCCGTTTCGTAGTCGCCCAGCTCAAAACTATCACGCGCTTGCCGTAAGAACTCTAGGAGCTGATTTTCATCTACGTAAACCATAGGGAGAGCATTATTTTGCGCTCTGTACGCACAAATAGTTCCCTATATTATAGCAGAAAAAAGGGGGTGGAGGTAGATAATTAGCTTTTGACTAGTTTATTGGAAAGCTATATCCCTTAATCTAGCCATTAAACGATGTATGTATTGTGGCTCCGTTACTTTATTTGCCTCTCTTATAGCTTCTAAAAATCTTCTAGCGACCATTTGATCTTGAGGGGCAATGCCACCCTGTTTTAGGGCATCTGGATAGGTTCTCATTACATCTCTCTTTTTCCCTTCTTCGTCCAATTTTGCCTCTTCCGGGAATTTGAAAAACTTAAGTTCTTCTGTTTCTGGAGTTGTCTTATGTTTGCCAAGCTCTGTTACTTTAGGAACGTCTTCTGATCGAAGTAATTCTCCTATCTGATGCCTGGCACAATGTGTTACATCCCCACAATATTCTGATCCAAAAATCTCATGCAGAAATGCAGACACTTTATCGAGCATTGCTTCGTGCATGGCTTGGGCGGCAGCCCTATCGGCTTCAAGCTCTTTTCTTTTTTGAGGGGAAATACGGTCTGGACTTCGAACTTCAGATGCTTCTAATGCCATATTGATTAGTTAACTATTTAATCTTCTCAAGTAGGCTTGTTATTTTTTGGAGTTTTTCTTTGGCTTCTTCTAGGTTAGTACGTTGTTTTTGTATTACCTTGGGAGGTGCGCCATTGACAAAGCCTTCATTTGAGAGCTTACCTTCTATTGTTTGGATGAATTTGTCAAGATTTTCTTTCTCTTTTGTGAGGCGGGAGAGTTCTTTTTCGGGGTCAATCATGTCTGCCAGTGGGAGGTCGATCGATGTGCCGTGGAGGACTGATGAGATGGCGTCTTCTATGTTTTGTGGTTCGTCATGGATTTCTAATTCGCTTAGGTTTGCCATTTGGAGAATTACACCCTCTTTTTCTCTCATTATGTCGATCAAGTGTCCTCCTGATAAAACTGCTTTGATTTTTTTAACTGGGTCAACTTTGTTTTCTGACCTGAGGTGTCGGATTTCACGGATTACTTCGATGGCTTTTTCTATATCTTCTTGTTCATCTGAGAAGTCATACTCTGGATTTGCTTCTGGCCAAGGAGTTGTGATTAACATTGTTTTGGCTTCGGTGCATCCGGCTTCTTTTAGTTGTCCCCAGAGTACTTCTGTAACGTATGGAGTGAATGGATGTAGGAGTTTTAATACGGTTTTCAAAACGTGCATGAGGACTGCTTCGTTTTTGGTGACTTTTGACATTTCGATGTACCAGTCACAGCATGTTCCCCAGAGGAATTCGTAAATTTTGTTTCCTGCAGGAGAGAATTGGTGGTTTTGAATTTCTTTGGTTGCTTCGCGGATTATTTCATTTGTCTTTGAAAGAACCCATTTGTCGGCAGTAGAAAATGTGGATGGATCGAGAGGTGCGTTGATGTTTTCTACATTCATAAGAACGAACCTTGCGGAGTTCCAGATCTTGTTTACGAAGTTTCTGTATCCGGCGATTTTTTCTTCATAAAGATTCATGTCATTTCCTGGGGTTGCTCCGATAATTAGGCTTAGACGTACTGCATCAGTCCCGTATTTTTCAATTACTTCGAGTGGGTTAATACAGGTCTCTGGACGAGCTTTACTCATTTTTTTACCATCCTTGTCGCGGATCATTCCGTGTAGGTAAACTTTTTCAAATGGAATACATTTTTCTTCAGGAAGTCCGTCGCGTCGGAGTGCGTATGTAGATGCCAAAATCATGCGTGCAATCCAGAAAAATAATATATCATATCCTGTTTCCATTACGGTTGTTGGATGGAACTTTTTAAAATCTTCTGTGTGGTTCGGCCAACCAAGAGTTGAGAAGGTCCAAAGAGCTGAAGAAAACCAGGTGTCGAGCGTATCAGGATCTTGGATGTAGAATTCTGTATCCGTGTTTTCCGCTGGAGGTTTTAAGCCGTAAGTTCCTGGGTCTTCGACTTTTATGACGTCTAATAGGTAGCTGGATTGGTTTGGGTAAGCTATGTATTTATCGTGTTGTTCTTTCGTTAACTTGTACCACATTGGGATTCTATGTCCCCACCAAATTTGTCTCGAAATACACCAATCTCGGAGATTGTCGATCCAGTGGAAATAAGTTTTGTTAAATCTATCAGGAATTATTTCGATCATTTCTGAATTTATAACATCTTGGAGAACTTCTTTGATTGATTGCTTTTTGTTTTTCCAGTCGATTACTTTTTTATTCACATCTATGAACCATTGGCGCATGACTTGCGGCTCTATCACTCCTTTCCCTCGGTAGTTTACGGCTAGTTGATGCTCATATTCTTTGTCTATGCGGACCAGTAGTCCTTTCTTTTCCATTTTTTCAACTAGTGCTTTTCGGCATTCAAAAATGTCCATTCCCTCAAATTCGCCTGCAATTGGCAGCATTTTTCCTTCGAAATCGATGATTTGGGTGATTTCTATCTTGTCCGGATGTTTCTGTGCCAGTTCGAAATCAACTAGGCTATGCGCTGGTGTAATTGTCATAACACCCGTTCCGAATTCCGGATCCACAACTTCATCAGGGATTACGGTGCATTGAATTGGACCATTGATCCATTCAACTTCGAAGCTTTTCCCATGATATTCTTTGTAGCGTTCATCATCTGGGTGAACAACTACAATTTTGTCGCCAAATTTGGTCTCTGGGCGAGCTGTTCCAATTACGAATGGTCCGTATTGGAAATAATAAAAAGTGGCATTTTTTGTTACGTGATCAACTTCATCGTCGGCAACGGTTGTCTGCATTTTTGGATCCCAGTTTATCGATCGGTATCCGCGGTAAATCAATCCGTCTTCCAGCATGTTTTGGAACATTGTGTGAACGGCATTGGCAAGGTCCGGATCCATTGTGTATTTTTCACGCGTCCAATCACAACTAGAGCCCATCTTTCGAGTCTGGGTTTTGATGTTGTTTTGGGAAATATCGATGAATTTTTGGATTTCTTCGAGGAGTTTTTCACGCCCTAGTTCCTCTCTTGGTTTTTCTATTCCTTCTACTTGTAGTTTTCTCTCAACCATACTTTGTGTAGCGATTGCGGCGTGGTCGGTCCCGGGTAGCCAAAGAGTTGGGTGTCCTTGCATTCTGTGATATCGGATCATTATATCCTCTATTGCGAGCATTGTTGCGTGCCCAAGGTGTAATTGCCCTGTTGCATTTGGAGGCGGCATTGAAATTGTGAAAGGTTTTTTGTCTGGATCTGTGCATGGACAGCCCTCGGGGGCAAAAGCTCCTGACGCTTCCCAAGCAGTATAAATATCATCTTCGAATTTTTTTGCGTCATAGCTTTTTTCAAGTTCCATGAATTTTATTTTAATTTGTTATCGCGTAAATATGTGAAATCGGGTATAATTTAACTGTGAAAAAGAGCTAATACAAGGAAAAAAGAATTTTCTAAATTCGTTTCGAATTTGGTTGACCATGTATGAGATTGCTCTATAATTCCGCAGCAAGTTTACGGCATATATGTCTATGGTAGATAAAAAAAACAAAGAGGCATTTGAATCTAAGGAGGCTCCCGTAGAAGGTTCTCCAGAAGTCAAAAAGCAAGCTGAGTCCGCTACGGCGGCGGTTGAAAGTGGTACGCTTCGAGAGGCTTTTAATGTTTTGAATGAAGATGGTGAGTCGGCTGAGGATGGAGCGGAAAGCATGGGACATGTTTCTGAGAAATCTAGCGAGGGAAAAGAGCGTAAAGGTGGAGCGGCGGCGAAAGGTTCTAAAGGTGATGATGAAGATGAGGCGAAAAAAGCAGAGGAGCTTCGAAAGAAACTTATCAATTCGAAACCTTCTAAGAAAAAAATGCTGAATGATATCAGAAAGCATTTCAAAGCTGAGCAAAAAGCACTTCGTAAGGATTTGAAAAAATATGCTCGTAAAGGAGATTGGCATCGGTATAATGGTATTGTCGCACGGTTCCGGCAAATTAGAGATATGTTCTCTAATTTTGCTCATGCGACTTATGACGCATTAAAGAACGCATGGTTAAACATAGTCCACAACGTAGCTTAGATTTTGAATTGATTGATGAAATCAATCGATTGAAGAAATCTAAAAATGCAGTAATTCTCGCCCATAATTATCAAAAGGCGGAGATTTTTGAGGTGGCGGATTTTATTGGGGATTCTTTGAAGCTTTCTGTGGAGGCGAATAAGACGGATGCGGACTTAATCGTTTTTTGCGGCGTTCAGTTCATGGCAGAAAGTGCTGCAATTATGAATCCAGATAAAAAAGTGATTTTACCTGCATTGGATGCGGGTTGCCAGATGAGTGATATGATCACGGCCGAGGCTCTTCGTGCTGAAAAAACTCGGCTCAAAAAGATTTATCCGGATTTGCAAGTTGTGTGTTATGTAAATACTACCGCTGAGGTTAAGGCAGAATCAGATATTTGCTGCACTTCTTCGAATGCGGTGAAGGTCGTTGAATCATTGGATTCTGATAATATTTTATTTGTGCCCGATAAGAATTTGGCTCGATATGTTGAAAGAAAGATTCAGGGGGCTAAAAATATAATCCCTTGGGAAGGCTATTGCCCTATTCATGAACGAATTACAGCTGAATATGTTTTGAAAGCGAAAGAAATGCATCCGAAAGCTGAAGTTATCGCACATCCTGAATGTAGGACTGAAATTTTGGATTTAGCAGATACGGTTTGTAGTACTGGGGGAATGGTTGAAAAGGCTGTAACTGAGTCTGAAGCAAGTGAATTTATAATAATTACTGAATGTGGAATGACTGGCCGATTGATGAGAAGCGCTCCTGGCAAGAAGTTTTATACCGTTTGCAATATATGCTTTGATATGCAAAAAACTGATCTTAGCGTTGTGAAAGAAGCTCTCGAAAAAGAACAGTTTGTAGTAGAGGTGCCGGAAAATATTCGGTTGAAAGCTCTCAAGGCGTTAGATAGGATGATGGAGGTTTCGTAAACATATTTCATGAAGATTAAAGATCGATCAAAAACGCTTGAAGAAGCCTATAACAGAAGAGAGTTTTTCATGCTCTCGTCTTTGCCTTATTTCCAATTCTTCAAGGCTTATTTAGAAGCATCGCTTGAGGCTGATTTGCATTCAAATGGGGATATTACAACCGCTCTTTTGAATGAGCATTTGCCAGCGAAAGTTGAGGGGAAGATTGTTGCGAAACAGGATGGTGTTTTGTCTGGAATTCCAGAGATGAAATATATTGCGAAACATGGAGGGGTGAGTTTGTCGATTGGGAAGAAAATGGGTGGTGAAAAAGATGGTGAAAAATTTGAATCAGGAATGTCTTTTGAAAAAGGAGATATGCTTTTTACGGTAAAAGGCTCTCCTTTGAAAGTTTTGCAACTTGAGCGGACTTTCCTCAATATCCTGCAAAGGATGTGCGGGATCGCGACCGCTGCTGCGAAATTTGAAACGGCCCATGCAAAAGTAGCTGTCACACGCAAGACCCCCCTGCCCTTTCTCGACAAACGTGCTGCTATTGATGGAAGCGTATTGCCACATCGTGTGAATTTGTCTGATGCAATTATGATAAAAGACACTCATTTTGATCAATTTGGGCGGGATTTTGAAGCTTTGGCGGATTCATTGAGAAACAGGTCTTATCAAGGAATCTCTTTTATAGAAATCGAAGTTCTTGATAAAAAAGAAGCCCTTTTGGCTGCAGAAATGGCCAAAAATCTAGATTTGAATGTCCCGATCGTTGTCATGCTTGATAATTTTGTTTCAAAAGATGCGAAAAAGGCGGTAAAATCTCTTCAGAAGGCCGGACTCTATGATTATGTCCTCGTAGAGGTTTCTGGCGGAATAAGCTCTCAGAACTACAAAGATTACGATATTGAAGGCGTTGATGTCATGTCAGTCGGCGAAATCACTCATTCTGCTGGAGTCGTGGATATTTCTATGAAGGTGAAATAGGTTTACTTAGGGTCGCATTATGTTATAATCCAGTCTTATTTTTAGTATTAATTTAGTTTTATGAAAGTTGATATGACATTAAATAGAGGGCCTTTGTATACTTATTTCAGAGCTCAATTGAAAAAAGTGAATACTGTAGCGGATCTCGATGTGGTTATAAGAGCTGCTGTGGAAGAGGCTTTGGTTGGGAGTAATGAACTTTTGAGAATGGCGATATTAGATTCGGATAAAGGTCATATTCCCTATACTCTTCATGCAGAAATAGTAAATGGGCGTGTACAGATTGTACATAGGTTTGAATTCTAATCACTGAAGTCTGCTCGGGAAGCTTCTTTTATCAAATGCAGTCTATATCTAATCAACCATTTAGGGGGAATCGTTTTCTTGCTAATTCTCACTATGGAGGGTTCTTAGCAGTTCGATTATTTTTCCAAGTATTTTTTTCATTTCTTCTTCGTCAATTTCACCTGTCAAAAAAGGCATAGCCTTTGCCATTGCTGGTGAATTTAAAGTGTTCGCAAAAACTCCATTTAGAAGCATTGAGCCGTGGCTGTCAGTTTCGACAAGATGTTCATTTGGATGAAGTGTTGGAGCCATGGATTTTATTTAGAGGGATTGCTTTATAGGAGGAGTATTAAACTACATCCAACCCATCAAATGCAAATGGATATGCATGACTTCTTGGCCTCCTTTTTCGTGGACGTTGAATTGGAGGCGGTAGCCCTCAACACCTGCTTTGTGGGCTAGATCTCGGGCGACTTTTATCATATGGCCAGCTAGAGTTTCTTGGCCTTCTTCTAAGTCTGAAATAGTTGGAATGTGCTCGTGTGGAATTATGAGCATGTGAGTTGGTGCTTTTGGGTTTATGTCGTTAATGGCAAAGCAGAGATCGTCTTCATAAACTTTCTCTGAAGGGATTTCACCTGCGTCTATTTTGCAAAAAATACAGTCTGCCATGATTATTAAGGGTTTATTAATAGATTCTTTAATGTGTGGAGATAATAAAAAGAGGCTACTTATGGTAACCTCTTTTAATATACATATGTTTTCTTGGGAAATCTATTTTTCCCTTCTACTTCTTCTCCTTAAGTGAGTAAACTGCGCGCCCTACCCTTACGAAGTCTGGGCATTTTTGAAGATTAAGAGAGATTGTCCCTTTTTTAACTTGGCGTTGTTTTAGAACTCCTGCGATAATGTCCTGTTTGCTCATTGGGCTTTTCTTGGCAAGTAGGCCTCGGATTACATCCTCGACTGTACCTTCTTTGTATCCCCATTCTTTGAGAGCATAAAGTCCACGACCCACGAGTACGAATTGTTCGTAACGGATTAGTTCGTTGTGTACCGCTTGTTCTGTGACACTCTTTTTATCGAATTCTGCGGCTGCAATTTGTACTGCGATTTCCTTGAAATGAAGTGGCTTATTCCCTTTCTTTAAGATGATGTAAGCTTTGTCTCGAATACTTTTTGGATGAACATTTCTCCAGCTCATTAGTCCGTATCCTTCTTCAACTTCCTTCATTCTTGTGTCAGTCTTTAGCACTGATTCAATAGTTAAGGCGTTGACTTCAACTCCCTGAGTTTTCATAGTTGATTCAATGTCTACTAGGAATTTCTCTTTTCTAACGATATCTCCAGACCTCTTTAGAATTTTCACGCTTGTATTTGCGATATTCTTTAGAGCTTTTACATTTATTTCTTTCTGATGCCAGAATTTGTGGTTGGTTTGGCTCTTGTCTACCTTCTCGAGTAATTGGTTGATATTTAGAGCTAGGTGCACGATATGTTCGTCCCCATCTCCCTCTTTACTTACAACCGCTCTGAGTGTTTCAAGCACAAGTGCTTCTTCAAGCATTACACCACCGTTCTGCTCGATAACTTCACTAGCTACTTCGTTGATTACATTAAGCTTTGTGTTTACGACCGTTCGTCTTAACTTGTTTAATGCGATCTTCTCAATCTGTCTAATACGTTCACGAGTTACAGAAAAAGAGCTTCCGATCTTTTCCAATGTTTGTCGTGGCTGGTTGTCCAGGCAAAAGCGTTTTACGATAACGTGTTTTTCTTTTTCAGTTAATACTAAAAAAATATCCTCTAGTATTTCCTTGAGGTTGATAACTTGCGCTCCCGCTTGGTCTTTGGAGGTGGTAGTTCCAGTTGTGCTTCCTAGGTCCATAGAGCTTTAATTAATGTTTTATGTATTTATTGTCGGTCTCAAGATATTTGATCTATACAACTTGTGTCAAGCCAGAAATTTGATTTTTGCGCAATTTTGTAATTTAAAGGTAATTTCAAAACTGGAAAATCGGGAAGTCTCCTGACTGCCCTTCTGACTGATTGGAGGGGATAATATACTTATGTTGACGATATGTCAAGAGCGTTTTTGAAATAAAATTGTTGAGGTAAAATTATCTTGCATCTTTGGGGGGTATTCTATTACAATCCTCCTCGCCTTTGATAGTTAAGGTTGTTCTCGAAATTTAAGGTTTTGTTTCTTTCACATGTTGCCCAGGTGGTGGAATTGGTAGACACGCTGGTCTTAGGAACCAGTGCTTCACGGCGTAAGAGTTCGAGTCTCTTCCTGGGCACCATTATATTTAAAGGGGCTTTTTTTGTTGGGTTCGTTTGAGGTTTTTTGTTGGGGGTTTTTCAAGTTGAGTGTTATAATGTGTCTGGTAGATATACTTTATTTGTTATTAAATTATGCCAAAGGGAGCTAAAAAATCTTCTAAGACTGTGGAAAGCGATCTAAAAAAAGCTGAGAAGGCTTTGAATAAAGCTGCGAAGCGGATTGAGCGTGCTGGAATCCGTGATTATATGGATTACATGGCTTCTCCGTGGAAGCTTCTTGCTATTAATTTTTTGGTGGGAACAGCACGTGGACTTGGGCTTATACTCGGGGTTTCGCTTGTTTTGACACTTGCCGGTTTGGTAGTCTCAAAACTACTTGCTGATATTCCATATATTGGAGAATTCTTTGTTATGTTGTATCAATTTTTGATTGAGCAGACTCAGAATGGATTGAATGGTGGCGGTGGAAATATGCCAGGGTAATTTATGAAGGTGTTTCAGAGATAATTTTTGCTTTTAGAGGTGACTGTGAGTGTGTATAGTATTGGGGCTTTTTTGTTAGTTAAAACTCCCTCTCTCTATGAGTTTTGTACATCTACATGCGCATACACATTATTCTTTTTTGGATGCTTTGGCGAAGCCAAAGGATTATGCGGCGATGTGTAAAAAATATGAGATGCCAGCTTGTGCTATCACGGATCATGGTGGTCTTTATGGGGCTGTGGAGTTTTATCAGAAGATGGAAAAAGCGGGAATTAAGCCGATAATTGGGATGGATGCATATATTGCGAGTAAGGGACGTACTGATAAAAGTCCGGATAATAAGAGATATAGGATGGTGATTTTGGCGAAGGATAATAAAGGTTATGAGAATTTGATGAAATTGGCGAGCAAGGGGCATTTGGAGGGTTTTTATTATCGTCCACGGATCGATGATGAATTGCTTGTAGAGCATTCTGAGGGGCTTCTGGCTTTGTCTGGGGATATGTGGGGAGAAGTTGCGGTGAAAATTCTAAATCATGATTATGAAGGGGCCAAGGCGGCAGTTGAGAGATACCAGGGAATTTTTGGGAAAGAGGATTTTTATCTTGAATTGCAGCATCGGCCTGAGGTTTCGAATTATTCTGTTATCAAGGAAAATATTCTTAAATTGGCAGAGGAAACTGGTGCGAAAATTGTAGCTACGAATTCTTGTAGGTATCCGACTATGGATGAGTCTATTGCACATGATGCATTTATCTGTATTGGGTCGCATAAGACTGTCGAGGATGAGGGGCGAATTAAGTATGATGGAAATTTTTCAATTACCAGTTCTGATTATATGAAAAAGGCATTTAAAGATATTCCTGAAGCAATTTCTAATACTTTGGAAGTGGCTGAGAAATGTAATGTGAAGCTGACCTTTGGAAAGAATCATTTGCCAACCTTTGGGACTCCCGGTGGAGAGAGTCCAGATGATTATTTGAAAAAACTTTGCGAAAAAGGTTTGAAAGAGAAATACCCAAAGGATAAATATTCTGCAGAACAGATAAAAAAGGCTAAAGAAAGGCTTAAATATGAATTGGAAGTACTTAAGAAAATGGGATTTGCAACCTATTTTTTGATTGTTAATGATTTCGTGCAAGAGGCTAGAAGAAGGGACATACCTGTGGGGCCCGGGCGTGGTTCTGCAGCCGGCTCGATCATTTCTTATTCTCTTGGAATTACAACTATAGAGCCTCTTACTTATGGGCTTCTTTTTGAGAGGTTTTTGAATCCAGAGAGGGCTGCTATGCCTGATATTGATATTGATTTTGCTGATAATAGAAGAGATGAGATTTTGGAATATGTGGTTGGAAAATATGGCGAAGATCATGTAGCGCAGATCATTACTTTTGGAACTTTAGCGCCAAAAGCAGCGGTTCGAGATGCGGGGCGCGTGCTTGGATACAGCTATGCAGATGTAGATAAATTGTCTAAGAAAATTCCTGCGCCGGTGCTTGGGAAGCACCGTCCATTACAGGAATCCATAGATAATGATCCGGAGATGTCGAAAGAGTATAAAGAAAATCTGGACAGTAAAAAAATACTTGATATTGCCTTAAAATTTGAGGGGTCTGTGCGTCATATGTCGACGCATGCATGTGCTGTTGTGATTTCAGATAAACCAATTACGAATTATGCTCCATTGCAACGTGCAACGGGTGATAAAGAAGGGGTTATTACTCAATATGAGATGAATGCTGTTTCTGATATTGGGCTTCTGAAGATGGACTTTCTTGGACTTCGGAATCTTACAATTTTGAAAACTACAGTTGAAATTATTAAACGCACCAGGGGAGATGAAATCGATCTCGAAAATATTCCGATTGATGATGCGAAAGCGTATAAATTGATGGCGGAAGGTAAAACTACCGGAATTTTCCAGTTTGAGTCCGCAGGGATGAAGAGGTATTTGAAAGAACTTGTGCCTACAGAAATTGATGATTTGATTGCGATGAATTCGCTTTATCGGCCAGGTCCTATGGAGTATATCCCGCAGTTTATTAAAGGGAAGCATGATCCGACATCTGTTAAATATGTACATGATTCTTTGAAGCCTATTTTGAAGAAAACGCATGGGGTCGCCGTGTACCAGGAACAGATAATGCAGTTGGCTCAGAGCTTCTCAGGTATGTCTCTTGGCGACGCATACATTCTTTTGAAAGGTATTGGAAAGAAAAGAAGTTCGATAGTTAAGAAAATGAGGCAACAATTTACAGAGGGTGCGATGAAGAAAGGTCATGATGAGCGATTTGCAAATGATGTTTTTGAAAAAGTGATCGAGCCATTTGCGGGTTATGGTTTTAATAAATCTCACGCGGCCTGTTACTCATGGATTGCGTATCAGACAGCTTATTTGAAGGCCCACTACCCTGCTGAATTTATGGCTGCATTGCTCAGTTCTGATCCTGATAATACCGATAAAGTTGTAATTGGAATCAATGAATGTGAGGCCATGGGAATCAAGGTGTTGCCGCCAAATATTAATACTTCGCTGGCGCATTTTACCGTTATTGACGAGAAGACAATTAGTTTTGGTTTGACTGCGATCAAGGGGCTTGGAGAGGCTTCTGCTAGAGAATTTATTGAGGTCCGTGGAGAGGAGCCTTTTAAAGATATCGAGGATTTTGCCAGAAGAGTTCCTTCTAAATTATTAAATAAAAAATCACTAGAAGCTCTAGCTTATGCAGGAGCGCTTATTGATTTTGGAGAGGTAAATTCTATTGTTGCTACTATTGAAGAAATTTCTAAATTCTCAAAGACTGTTGAGGAACAAGCTGACTCTGGGCAGACTGATATTTTTGGATTGATGACGGCTGATACAGGATGGGAGCCGACTTTTCATTTGAAAAAAGTCGAACCGGCCAGTGAGTTCGATAAACTGAAATATGAAAAAGAATACATGGGGCTTTATGTAACTCGTCATCCACTCGATGGACTCAAAAAATATTTTGGCAAAAAAGTTACTTTGGGCGAAAAATTCAACATGAAACTCAGAGGTAAATTTTTCAAAGTGGGCGGACTTGTGACCGATGTTCGAAAAATCATGACAAAAGCAGGTCGATACATGATGTATGTGAAACTGGAAGATCCAACCAGTAGATTTGAGGTCGTGGTGTTTCCTGGAGCATACGGAGATCTTTCAAAAATTGTTGAAGAAGATAAAGTTGTCGTATTCGAAGGTAAGCTTGAGCACCGTGGTAAATTCCAATTTATTGCCCAAAGTGGCAAGGAAATCAGTCTTGAAAAAATGATTGAAGCTGCCAAGAAACAGGGGTTTTATAATGCCGACGACAAGGTCAGATTTACTGATCCTATTGAGGAAGAAAGTAAGGAAAAGAAGGTCGAAACCGGGAATGAGGATGAAGAAGTTGCAGCTGAAAATGTACAGATAAAAGCCTACACAATTGAAATCCCCAAAGGTACAAAGATGGAAATTTTAGAGGATTTGAAAGCTATGCTCAAAGAACATAAAGGCGACATGCCCGTTGAAATCAAACTCCCAATTCCAAAATCCCACAAAAAGACCGATATCATCAAAGTCCCATTTGGAGTCCATGTAGACGATGAGTTGAAGGGGAAGATTAAGGGGTTGCTGGGTTAGCACATGAGTTTCGGTCTTGTCAAAAATTCTTAGTTGATCTAAACTGTAGACTCTTTTAATTTATATTTAATGACTGATGAAACTTTACAGGCAGGTGAAGCCCCTTGGGAAGAATCCGACGTAACTCCGGAGGAAATGCGAAGAATGGCTGAGTTGGATGATTTTGTAGATTGGCCTGATGGATTGTCGATTGAGAATAAATTGGAAGTATCTCGTTTGGTGAATGATGCTAATCAAAATCGTAATTTTGGCGATCTAATTAGAGAGACTGATAAATTACAGCTTGATGGAATCTCTACTCTTCTTGAAGCGTTACAACGACACCCTCATCTTCTAAGATATTTGGCTGAAACACCGACCTCCTTGAATTGGAGAGATAGAGTTGTTTTGTGGACTAGAGACTTGATGGACAAGTTATTGCATGATAGACATGCTCTTGCTTTGAAAAATATTTTACCAAGGCAAATTGCTGCTAGAAAAAGTCTTCTGCCTCAGAACCCTGAGATGTCCCCTTTTCCTGGGGTTGATGATGCGGTTGAATCCCATGGCGCTACCACTAGAGCGCTTCTTGCATTAGGTTATGATTGGGTTATTGATGACTTGCTTGATCGTCAGGTTTTTGGTGATGATTCAGAATTTTTATTACGATCGATAATTTTTGCTGATGCTATTGATATTAAAAGTGAGCGTAATTTACAAATGAGAGATGGGGAGAGGGCTTGTTATAATGATTGGGGAATGTTGCTTCTTTCTTCATCGAGATTGGGCAGATCTGACATGTTGGATGGTTTAGATCTGAGTGATGGTAGAGAATTAGTGGAGCGTGTAATAGCTGATTCAGAACCTCTTAAAGGCATTCGAGATGAGTTGGAAACTTTGTTTGATGGTTTATGCGCAGAAGGGAAAAAGATTGGGATGAGCTTCATGGTTCATCCTGAACATTTTAGAAGGTTTTATGAAGCAGGTGTTACCGTGCAAGATGTAGCCGCTCGATTGAGTGGGCTCTCTCAACGTATTGACAGTATTATGATGATGAGTGGATGGGAAGTTAATATACGTTTGTTTGATGAAAATAAACGCAAAAAAGAGCGGGACGATTCGGGTGTGATTGAAAAAACCGATGTATTGATTAGCATAGATGTTAGGGAGAGCTTGGAAGAGAATATTGCCTACATTGATAAGTGTTTGGCTAATTATGGTTGTCAATTGGTCAAGACGGTAGGTTAAGTCATTACAACTGCTCTAATTGATCCTCTAAATCAGATAGTTGGCTTTGTCTTTCTTCTTCCTCTGAAGAATTCTCCATGGCATTTGTAAAAAGTTCTTTCACCTGTTTATTTTTAGAGATTAAGGTTTTTAACATTTCTTCTGCTTCGGTTGGATTTGTTTCAGCAATTCCAGCAATATTTCTTATTGCCGGTCCTACGCTGACATTACTTGTTGAGGATGTGTCATACGCCGTAGGTTGTCGTAGATATTGTTGCAACATTCTTGCCGCAATATACGACACTTCATGCATTATGAATTTTCTGTCTACAGATTCAGGATCTTGCATGTATTGTTGCGCTGTTCTTCCTGTGGCCCCTATTATTTCATCTTTTAGTATTTTTTCAATTCCGCCCCCTTCTTTTTCAGATTCATTTTTTGTTTTATCTGAATTTGCACGTTCTGGTCCTTTTCTCATTTTTATTTTTGTTAAACATTTTAAATCCTATAATTATACCAATTTTCAATTATTTTGTAAATACGGGGCCTCGTTAAGCTGTCTTGTTTTTGAGGGGAAAAGGTAACTCCATATTGTAAACCCTTCCTTAAATCTATAAAATCTCTCTTGATTGTATTTTTGTTAAAAATTTTAAAAAAATGTATAGAACGCATAATTGTAATGAGCTTACGGTGGCCGATGAAGGCAAGGAAGTTACTCTTTCGGGTTGGGTTTATCGTAGGAGGGATCATGGAGGGCTTATTTTTGTGGATCTCCGCGATAGATATGGATTTACTCAGGTTGTGTTTTCACCGGATGAAGGAGAAGTTCATAGAGTGGGAGAAATGTTGAAAAGTGAGTATGTTATCAAAATTAGTGGGGTTGTTAGAAAACGGCCTGAAGGGATTGTTAATAAAAATATTGATACTGGGGAAATCGAGGTGCTTGTGAAGGAAGTTGAGGTGTTGAATACTTGTCAGGTGCTGCCATTTGAGGTGGATCAAGATAAAGAAGTCGGTGAAGAGCTTCGCATGAAGTACAGATATTTGGATTTACGTCGAGATAGGATGAGGGAAAATATTATTCTTCGGCATAAGATGTTGAAGTATACTCGGGATTTCTTTTGTGATAATGATTTTATCGAGGTTGAAACTCCAATTATGATCAAAGGAACGCCAGAAGGTAGTCGTGAATATTTGGTGCCATCTAGGATTTATCCTGGGAATTTTTATGTACTTCCGCAGTCTCCGCAGCAGCTTAAGCAACTTCTCATGGTTGCGAGTTTTGATAGGTATTTTCAGATCGCTCGTTGTTTCCGAGATGAGGATCAAAGAGGAGATCGTCAGCCTGAATTCACTCAGCTTGATATGGAGATGAGTTTTGTTGAAAAAGAGGATGTTATGAAAATTAATCAAGATGTGATTATTGGTATGACCAAGGAGCTAGCTCCTCATAAGAAAATTCGGGAGGAAGTTCCCATTTTAACTTTTGAAGAAGCTATGGACCGGTATGGTTCGGATAAACCGGATATTAGATATGATTTAGAATTCGCGGATGTGTCAGAAATTGTTTCTGGGAGTGAATTTTCAGTATTCTCTGGGGCGATAAAAGATGGTGGCGTTGTGAAGGCTATGAAAGTGTCTGGAGGAGCTTCATTTACTAGAAAAGACATTGATGCACTCACAGAAGTGGCTAAGCAACATAAGGCAAAAGGCCTCGCTTATTTCATGCATTCTAAAGAAGAAGGAATTAAGGGTGGAATCGTCAAATTCTTGTCTGAAGATGAGA
This sequence comes from Candidatus Peregrinibacteria bacterium, assembly GCA_018697675.1. Taxonomy (GTDB): domain Bacteria; phylum Patescibacteriota; class Gracilibacteria; order UBA1369; family JABINC01; genus JABINC01. The sequence continues at coordinate 17,729 of JABINC010000020.1, read as the reverse complement.
TAAAAGGAATTTCTGAAGCTGTGTCTTTGGAAGAAGGTGACCTTGTCTTTTTTACTGCTGATAATTGGGAGGTGGCTTGTGAATCGTTGGGGGCTGTTCGATGTTCAGTTGCTTCTAAATTAGAACTTGCTGATAAGGATGACTTCGCATTCCTTTGGGTAATTGATTTCCCAATGTTTGAAGCTTTGGATGATGGTTCTGTGCAGGCTATGCACCATCCTTTCTGTAATTTACTTGAAGAGGATTTGCCATTGCTTGAAAATGAACCTATGAAAGTGCGTGCAAATGCATATGATTTTGTTTTGAATGGAAATGAGGTTGCAGGTGGAAGTATTCGGATTCATAGTCCAGAAGTGCAATCAAGAGTGTTTGAAGTACTTGGAATAACTGGTGAAGATGCTGAGCGTAGATTTGGTCATATGATAGAAGCATTCAAATTCGGTGCGCCTCCGCATGGAGGAATTGCATGGGGATTTGATCGCCTCGTCATGCTGTTTGCAGATGAACCAAACATCCGCGAAGTAATGGCTTTCCCGAAAGACCAAAAAGCTAGAGATTTGATGTTAGGAGCTCCTAGTGAAATGCCAGCCGCCCAAGTTGAAGAGGCTAATGTGAAGTGTGTGAATTTGGAGTAATATACGCCTCTAACCACTGCTTTTTCTAGGGTCGTTGTAAACCGCGGTTGGCCTTCTTCCTGCTGGCAGCTCTCTTAATTGTCTGCTCCAACCGATATTGCCATCTGTATCTTTTGCTACAGAGTAGTGTAAACCATGAACTTTTGAAGTTTGTATTTCTGCGTAGCCTTCATCTAATAGCTCGCCCCACCATTGTCTATCTTCGAGATTAGCTGGCTTGGCTATTTTTCTTGAGCTGATGAATCTACCTATTGCCTCTGTTATTGCCTCGCGGGTTGTGTCAAGTGCTTCTACTAGCCAATCTTGTAATTCGTCGAAACTCACATCATTTATTGAGCTTGCTTCTTGTGCAGCTTTTCTATCAGCACTTCTTGCTGAAGCTCCTTGACGAAACGCTGTCACATCAGCCATTCTGCTTCTTTGTTGTGTTGCCATATTATATTTTTTTATAATTTAAGTATTGCACTATAAATCACATGTAGCGTTTTGTCAACCCCGTTGTATTGTTCTGTTTTTAACCGCTCTCAAGTCGACCCTTATTTTGAAGGCTATTCCTTTGATTTTTCCTTTTATAATGATTGGTTTTTCAGGGATTAATTTCCCCAGTGTTGAAACTATTGGACTGAGAGGTCTTTCTTTTAATTTCTGAAGTCTTTTATTCATAGTTCTTTTTCAGCGAATCTTAGGTAGAGCATAGGGACGACAAATAATGTGAGGATTGTGGAGAATGCGAGGCCGAATATTATGCTGGCTCCGAGTGGGCCCCAGGTTATGTCGCTTAGTGCTAGAGGGGTGATTCCAGCTATTGTGGTAACTGTGGTAAGTAGGATTGGGCGGAATCTAGAAGAGGCTGCTTCGAGGATTGCTTCCAGTTTTTCAAATGAATTTCTGCGGTTTTCGTTTATGCGGTCGATTAGTAGAATTGCGTTGTTCACTACGATTCCAGCAAGAGCGACAATCCCGACAAATGCGGTGAAGCTGAGTGGTAACCTGAGAATTGCGAGGCCCGGAAGTATTCCGGTGATTGCGAGTGGAACTGTCATAAGAACGAAAATTGGTTGTCTGAATGAATTGAATTGAAGTACGAGAATTCCTGCGATGAGTGCTATTCCAATGAAAAGGGCTCTAAACATGTCTGCAAAAGATTCTTCTATATCTTCTCTCTCTCCTCCGAATGATAGGTCGTAGTTTTCTGGGATTTGAAGTTCAGATTCTCTCTTATTTACTTCCTTGATTATATTTTCTGCGAGCACTCCTTTCGCTGTATATGCCGTTGTTTGTGCGACTCTTTTCCCGTTTTCATGAACGACACTCCCCTGCCCTCCTTCCAATGTTATGTTCACAATTGAGGTCAAAGGAATGGTTCCTCGAGCTGTATTTATTTTCAAAGATTTAATTGAATCAATAGTTGCATTTGCAGTTAAATGAGGATTTTTCAAATGATTATTTTCATTCAAATTTAGCTTTACAAGTACGTCGATATCTTCTTCTAATTGTTTGATTGTGGTGGCTTCTATACCGTGAATAGCAACTCTTATGAGCTGCGCGACTTCTATAGGTGTAATGCCAAGTTCCATTGCTTTTGCGCGATCCAATCTCAGGACGAAATTCAGCTCTGTGTCTTGTACTGAGCTTCGTATGTTTTCTGCACCATTTATAGATTTTAGAAGTTTCTCTGCTCTTCTTGTAAGCTGCTCTAGTTCATCCAAATCTTCTCCTTTGAATTTCATAGCTATGGGCGCTCCAGTTGGAGGTCCGTCATCCATTTGTGTAATACGAATTTTTGCACCTTTCAAGTTTTTCAAACTGTTTTGATATTCATCCACTATTTTTAAGCTACGTTTTTCATCCTTCAAATTAACAATTATGTGTGCAAGGTTTGGGGTTTCTCCGAGGCTTGGGGACATTGTGTCTTGGCTAAATGGTCGCCCCACATTTGAGGTAAATGATTCTATCCGAGCATCTGTCACTAGTAATTCTTCAATCTTCTTGATTGTTTTGTCCGTTTCTTCTAGTGCCGTGCTAATTGGAGTTTCTACGTCAAAAAACAGCATTTCACTATCTCCCTGTGGGAACATTGATACTTTTAGAACTCCTGTGATTGGAAGAGCTAAACTTCCGAAAAATCCGAGTAGAAGTACTGTTGTGAGGATTCTTTTCTGGCGTTTGTTTCCAAGAAAGTGTTCTAGGGTGTCTCTGTATTTTTCGCCGAATCGTGTAAAGAATTTGCGTTTACAGGTGGTTTTTGAATGATTTTCTATGTAGATGGGCTCTTGAGTTGTAGATTTTTTCAAGAATTTGGCCGCTAAAGCTGGTAAGAATGCCATGGTTACAAACAATGAAGATAGCAAAACTAAAGTCACTGTGATTGGTATATGTTTGATAAATTCACCTATAATTCCGGAAGCAAATAACATTGGAATCATTGCTGCAATTGTAGTCATCACTCCAGATGTAATTGGATATTTGAACTGCTTGATTGTGTTTGCCGCTGCTTCAAATGGTTCTTCGCCGTCTTCTATTTTTTTGTGGACCCCTTCTGTCAAAACTATCGCTGAATCGACAAGTATTCCAAGTGCTAAAACTAATGAGAAAAGGGATAGGAAATTTATAGTTGAGCCTATGAATGATAGTCCAGCAATTGTGATCAGGAATGAAAGAGGAATCGATAATCCTGCAAGAATTGCGGCTTTGACTCCAAGTACTAGAATCAAGAGAATTGTCACAATAATTACGGTTTGCATACCGCTTTTCATAAGTCTAGTTAGGTCTTCATTTATGTATTCTGCCATATCAAAAGATATGAAGAGTGTGGCATCTTTTAGAATGCCTTTTTGCATCTCTGCAAGCTCAGAGCGGATCTTCTTGCTTGTGCGGACTATGTCCCCGCCTACTTTCTTTTTTATGTGGAGAGATACTGCATTATTTGAAGCTGAGCCGTTCACACTTACTCTGGCCATGCTGGAAGGCTTCTTGGTGCTATCCGTGATCTCTGCGATATCTTTTAGATAAATTGGCGAACCATTTAATGCGCTTATTGGTATCGACGGAAGTTCTACTGGATTTTTAATATCCCCTTTGAATCGCACAGGATACCGGATTCCATCGTATTCCAAAGTCCCTCCTGGAAGAGTCGAATTTTGAAATTGTATAGCCTGTAGAACCTGCTGAATTGTTATGTCATATAATTCTAAGGCGGCTTTATCTACCACAACTTGAGTTTCCCTATCATATGCTCCAACAATGTCTACTTCCGAGACCCCCGAGATTTTTTCGAGTTTACGTTTCACTTCCTCTGCAATGTTTTTGAGCTCTATATCATGAACGCTTGCCGCTAGAGAAATTATTAATATTGGTTCATCATCAAAGTTTATTTGTTTTGTGAATGGCTTCTCAACTTCGCCTGGAAGCTCTGGATATGCTTCGTCTACAGCATCTTTCAAAGCTCTGATGCGATCATCTAGGTCGCTTTTTGGATCGAATTCTACAGTTATCATGGAAATGCTTTCGGCAGAAACTGAGGTGTATTTTTCCAACTCATCTAGTGTGCTTATTTTTTCTTCAATCTCGTTTGTGATCAATCGCTCGATGTCTTCACTGTTTGCACCATTTAGAAATGTTGAAACGATCCCCACTGGTATTTGCACTTCTGGAGTGGATTCTTTTGGGATACTCAACGTTGAAATAAGCCCTATTATAAGGGTTGCAAGAATCAGGATGTATGTAAATCGGTAGTTTTTAAGAAAGAAATTCCACATGAGTTTTTGACTTTATTCCGTTTTTGTTGATTCTGAGATGGCGATCTTTTCGTCTTCTTGAATTCCTCTGGCATCTGCTACAACTGGCGTGTCGCCTGTGATCCCATCTAATACATAGATCATACCTCCCATAGAATTCCCCAATGTTACAGGGAGACTTTGGGTTGTATTTTCTTCTATTGTAAGAACGAATGCCTGATCTCCGCTGAATTTGATAGCTGCAAGTGGCAACATAAATCCATTTCCGTCTGTGATATTCAATTTAATTCGAACTGTAGATCCAAGAGTTAATTTTTTAGTTTGTTCTTTGGGCCTGATAGTTACTTTGATTTTTTTGGTAAGAGGGTCCAGGTGTGGCGCTATTTCACCTATGTAGGCCTCTACATAGCCATGTGGAGCTGTGAGTAGCGTTTCATCGCCGATTTTTATGAGTTGCCGTTCGGTTTCTGAAACATAAGTTATTATTTCTAAATTGTTTGGATCTGCAAAACTGGCTACCGTTTGGCCTGGGCTCACCAGATCTCCAATTTCCACAGGAATATCTAATATTTTGCCATCAAATGGAGTTCTTATAATAGCGTTCTCTCTTTCTATCGACGCTGCTGATAATTGGGCTCTAGCTTGCATTACCATACCCTCTTGAGATAAAACATCTTCGAACCTGGCTCCCTGCTCGGCCATCTGTAATTGAAGTTTGATTTGGTCTATTTGGGCTTGTTGAATTGTGAGCTCTTCTTTGGTGGCACCTGTGTTTTTGATTTCTAATTCTTGCTTGAGGGTTCGAAGTGCACCCTCTAAATCACTTGCTCTGTTCTCTAAATTCGTCACTTCTATGTTGCTGGCTAGGCGTTGTGTTTGAAATGCTTGCATTTGATTACTCACGCGGTTCATAGTTGCCTCAAGCTCGCTTTGTGCTGCCAAGATATTGCTTTTTAGGCTTGCTTTTTCAGCGGGTTTCAAAGTTTGATTATTTAGGTGTCCGACAGCTCCATCGATCACATAAAACGTTGGCTCGAGATAATTATAGATTGTTTCCAGGTGAATTTTTGAGATGGTTAATCTTTCTTCTAATTCCATGTCACTCATGAAGCTGCCCGCTTCTATTGCTTCGATTTCCAAGCTTTCCATTGCTTCGAAAGCAGCTAAACATTCATGGCCATAATCATCTCTGTGTGATGACATAAAGTTATAGCGACAATCCGGTGGAATATTCCCTCTGATTACTAAATCTTGCAGATAAAAACTCATCACTTTATCGGCTATTGTACTGGCTGTTTGAATTGCATATACGCTGTTTTCCCTTGTGGTTATTTCATCTTGGGCGACTTTTTGTCTAGTTTGAGCAAGAATTTTTCTTGCATCTTCCAGGCTTTGTGTGGTGTTCTCTATTTGGATTTCAGTAATTTTTAGCTCCTCATCTCTGGCCCCTTTCCTGAGTCGTGTCATTTGTTGATTAGCTGCTCTCAGTTGTAGATTTAGAATTTCTAGATCCTCTGTTCTAGCGCCATTCTTCAATTTTGCTAGCATTGCTTTTGCAGACTCCAGAGCTCCCTGAGCTTGTCTTACTCCTGCATCCGCCCGATCATGTTCTAATTCTAAAATTGTCTTGCCTGCAGATAAATCTTGTCCTTCACTGATAAGGATTGCCGTCACTTGGCCTTGGCTTTCTGCCTTAATGTCAATCTGTGTTTCAGATTTAACCTGTCCTATTACTGTGTATTCTGATCTCTCGTTTGAATAATCTTTGGGGGTTTTGATCACCACCTCTCTGATTTGATCGGTGGTTTCTTCTGCTACCTCTTCGTTATTTAGAAAAATAATACCAAAAATGCTTAACAGGATAACGACCGCAATAACTATAAATTTTCTCATTTTGTTGTTTAAATAAAGGCGCTTATTAAACCCTTTTCGGGATCGAATGTCAAGGCTTAGGTCAGCTATTGTTGCGTAGATTTATCTCTGCTAAAATACGGTGGATTTCAACTTATCAACATATGATTTATTTATATTGGCTTCTAGGAATTATTGGGGTGACGGCCATTACTTGGCTTATTATCTTTCTATATGGGCAAAAACAGGATTTCAATAGAAGTCTTGATATGGTTTTTCTGCTCGTTCGAATTCCTCGTAAAGATTCAAAGGAGGATATCGAAAAAACTCGTGAGATGTATTCTTCTGGAAATGATTTCAAAGAAGCTGTAGGTGTTATGGCGCATTTTTTGGAGCAGCTATCTGGAATTTCCTCAGAAGACCTCAGTCAGCGGGCTAAACGTCAAGAATTTTTATCTTTTGAATATGCGGTACAAGATAAACTCATAAATTTTTATATAGTTTGCCCCAATGAATTAGCGGATATTCTCGAGAAACAGATAACTGGTTTTTACCCTGATTGTTATCTTGAGCGAGTCGAAGATTACAATATATTTCATCCTGGTTCGAAAATTGCGGTACGTCCTATGAGATTCAATACGCCTTCTAAACCCTGGAGGCCGATTCGAACTTACAAAATAATGAATTCGGATTCCTTGAATAGCATCATAAATGTGATGTCAAAATTTGAAGAAAATGAAGGGGCTGCAATTCAGATAATGATGAGGCCTATTATCTCAACTAGATGGCAAGAAAAAGGACAAGATGAAGCTAAAGAATTATTTTCTGGGAAAAAAGGTGGCAAGGGATTTGTATATTATTTAAATCCTTTCCGTTGGTTTTCTGTGCTTCTCAATATATTTATTCGTGGAGATAAGGCGAATGAGCTTGCAGAGAGCCCCGATCAATCAGAGAGAACTACTCCACTGACCGATGAACAAGTTAAGGCAATTGAGGAAAAATGTGCTCAGCCTGGGTTTCAGACTGCTATTCGTATAGTCGCTTCAGCTTCAACAAAACGCAGAGCTAATATTCTTTTAAACGGGCTTTATGTGGCGTTTTCGCAATACTCTGCTTCGAATTGCAATGGCCTCACAAAGGTCAAATATTTCTCTTCTAAGAGGTTTGTGATGAATTATATATACAGGACTATGAAGCGTACTTGGAGGGAGCGAATAACTTTACGGAAAATGATTTTAACGCCAGATGAGATTGCAAGTGTTTTTCATGTTCCCGATATTCGATATAACAATTCCCCTGTAGTTAATTGGATGAATTATAAGCTTGCTCCGGCTCCAAATAATGTACCAAAAGAAGGATTGCTGCTCGGTGAGAATGTCTATCGTGGTGTGCGGACACCTATCTATATGAAGCACTTGGACAGGTTTCGTCATTTCTATGTTATTGGGCAAACTGGTACTGGTAAATCCTCAATATTCCAGGTGATGATTCGGCAAGATCTCAAGAATGGAAATGGAATTTGTGTGATAGATCCTCATGGTGATCTTGTGGAAAGTGTTCTGCCTTTTGTTCCACGGGAGCGTGCAGATGATGTAATCTACTTCAACCCTTCTGATCTTGAGCGTCCAATGGGTTTGAACCTACTTGAAGCTGGTAATGATGCCGAGATGGATCTTGTAGCTTTGGAGGCTATGAATATTATGATTAAGATGTTTGATGAAGAAGTATTTGGGCCACGTATTCAAGACTATTTCCGTAATGGATGTCTTACTCTTATGGCAGATAAAAAAGAAGGCGGTGCGCTGACTGATATTGTGCGCCTGTTTACAGATGATGCATTTCAAGCTTACAAAGTTCGTCGCGTTACAAACCCAATTGTGAAGTCGTTCTGGACTGAGCAGATGGCCAAGACCGGGGCTCGTGAGAAAGCCGAAATGATCCCTTATTTTGCTGCTAAATTCGGTCAATTTATCACGAATGCGATGATGCGTAACATCATTGGTCAGACCAAGTCTTCATTTGATTTTGGGAAAGTTATGCAGGAAGGGAAAATCCTCCTCATGAATCTTTCCAAAGGTGAAACCGGAGATATTAATTCGAAACTTCTCGGTCTTATAATTACTTCGAAAATTCAGATGGCTGCGATGCAACGTCAGAAAATTCCTCAGGATCAGCGTCGAGCTTTCTATCTATATATCGATGAGTTCCAAAACTATGTAACAGACAGTATCGAATCGATCCTTTCCGAGGCTCGTAAGTATCGTCTGGGGCTAAATCTTGCCCATCAGTATATCGCACAGATTGATCCAAATGCAGGTGGTGGCGGACGTCGTGGAGGCTCTGCTGCCAACATCAAAGACGCCGTATTTGGTAATGTTGGTTCGATCATGTGTTACAAAATTGGTGCTACTGACGCCGAATATATGGCGAAAGAGATGGCTCCTGTGTTCTCTGAGCAGGACCTTGTAAATATGGATAAATTTAAATCCGTGATGAAGCTTTCTATCGATACTCAGCCAAGTAAGCCTTTTTCTATTATCCCAACTAATCCATACCTTGTGGAGGGTGATACAGAAACAGGAGAAGCTATCAAGCAACTATCTCGTTTGAAATATGGTCGTGATCGCGACTTTGTTTCACGTCAAATTATCCGCCGAATCGGACTCGTGCCACCGGACGAACAGGCTAAAGCTGCTGTTGAGAAGGCGAAGGGAGGGAAGTAGATAAACGTCAAGTGAAAGTCCTTATCAGTACCTTCTCAATTAGGTGCTTTTCTGGTATACTTCTTAGATTTAAATATTAGAAGTATGCGTAGGATTTTTAACACTCTTTTTGTTTCCATATTGGTACTTGGTTTACTTGTACCTTCTTTGGCGCAGGCGGCTGATACTTTTATGCCCTATAAAAAAACATTTATAACTACAGGATATTATTCTCCCCTACCCGATCAGGAGCATTATGTGACTGGGTCGTATTATGGAGATACTCGATTAAATGGGAATGGGACGAATGGGGCGTCTGGGGCGGAGGTTTTCCCTGGGATGCTTGCGGCGCCGAAGTCATATCCTTTTGGGTTTAAAATTGATATTCCTGGAGTTGGAATCTCTGAAGTACAGGATCGTGGTGGAGCGATAGTTTCAGAAGGCGAACGTGGGAATACTCATGATAGACTTGATGTTTGGTTTGGAGCGGGAGAGACGGGTCTTCGAAGGGCTTTAATTTGGGGTAAGCGGACTGTTATGGCAACTGTATATGGTGTTCGGCCAGAGCTTGCCTTGACTGCTTCTTTTGATGATTGGGACGGTGATGAGCTTGAGTTGGTTCGATATTGGAAAGAGCATGCTCCTCAGTATGTTGGATCTATGGTGGCTACTCTTTTCCCTCGGGATCTGTGGTTTGGAGAAGAATCTGAAAAGGTTGAAGAGTTGCAGCAATTATTGGCAGATTTAGGATATTTTATCGATAATGTAGATGGCAATTATGATGATGCAACGGCTCGGGCGATTTACCATTTTCAACGGGACAATGATATAATTTATGACTGGTCAGAGCTCGGGGCTGGGCACTTAGGTCCGCATACGCGTGTCACTATTGAGAAAGCAAAAGAACTTCTAGAAAAAGGTGAATATGTAAACCAAACAGCTTACCTAGAAGAAATTCAGGTTCATGAGGATTTGAAAGAAGAATTTATGGCGTTTACAGATGAGCTTTATCTCGGAGTTAACAATGATGCAGTTCGTGAATTGCAGCAGGAGCTGATTGCCCTGGGATATCTGCGAACAGATGCGACTGGGAATTATGGAGAAGTAACGGAGAATGCCGTGAAAAGATTCCAGATGAAGGTGGGGGTTGTGAGCTCTGCGGGTTCGCACGGAGCTGGAGTTGTAGGCCCACAGACCAGAGCGGCGCTCAATGGAATTTTTGATAAACGAATTGAAGCCAAGGGGATGATTGCTATGAAGCGTGATGTTGCTTTGCCTTCTGGAGGAGATGTTGATGGAGCGATACTTTTGGCATCTACTGAAGATGTTGTTGAGATTCCGGAGGAAGAGGTGATTGAAGAAGAACTTGAAGAACAAATTACAGAAGAGATAGTTGAAAAAGAGATTGTCGTGGAAGTGGAGTCAGAACAGGAACCAGAGCCAGTAACCTTGGTTCATGGTTCTCGAGGGCTAGAAGTTAAAGAATTGCAGAGAGCACTTCGAGATATGGGACATTTCAATTCTGGATTTTTGACCACTTATTTTGGAGAAAAAACTCAAAGTGCCCTTATTGAATTTCAGATGGAGAATGGACTTATTTCTAATGCAGATGATGAAATCGCAGGAATGTTGGATAGCGGCACTAGAGAATTGTTGTTTTAGTATTTTTTTGTTATAATTAAACGATTTAAATTCAACTGAATGAAAGGTTTTAAAAACTTTATAAAAAGGCATATATCACAGTTTGTACATGATTTTAGAAGTTCGAAACACACGCTTTCTTGGGTTGTGATCATTGCGATGTTAGCTATGTCTGTAGTTGGAGTTGAATATACACAGTTGAATCTGCAGAGTTCGGTGCTTACTTTGGAAATGCCTCAAGATTTTGATGGGACGGTTTATCCGCTTTATCAAACTCCTAAATGGCATGAATTAACTTCAGATGAATATAGATTGGCTTATTCCGACCTTCCTCAGGGGAAAATGCGTGATATGCCAAGATATAATCCAAATACGCTTCAGGCCTCTTTGACGGATTTAGGGTATTCGGAGGGGGAAAATGAGGTTCGTGACGCTAAAATCACGTATTCTGTGGCATATTTGGGGAATTATGAGCTAGATGGGGTCGAATATGCAGGAAGTCATCCTGCAGTAGATATTAAGGCTCCGGCGGGCACTCCAGTTCTATCGATTGCAAATGGGATCGTCACAAAAATCGCAGATCAAGCGTATGGATTTGGGCTTCACGTGGTTGTGAAACATTTAAATGTGCCAACTGAAGATGGAAAAACTCAAACTTTGTATTCTTCATATTCTCATATGGAGAGAATTGATATTGCAGAAGGAGACACCGTTGAAAAAGGTGAGCAAATTGGAACCGTGGGAAGTACTGGAACTTCGACTGTGGACCATCTCCATTTCCAATTGGACCGAGGTGGTTCGGATTCAGATCCAGATATAGAATCAGCTCCATGGCATCCATATTGGCCGTTTACTTACAATGATTATTCATCCCAGGGACTTTCATTTTTTGATGCTATTAACCAAGGAATTGGGCAGGAAAATGCTATTCAATATACTATGAATCCTATGACTTTTGTTCAGTCTAATCTTGTTACGGGCGCTGTTATTAAATTGACTAGTGCGAATGTGGTTGAGGAGGAAGTAATTGAGGAAGTAGGAGAAGTTGTTGAAGAAGTGCCAGTAGTTGAAGAAGAGATATCTGAGCCAGAAAATGTAGAAATAGAAGATTCTCAAGAAGAGCCATCTACTGTCGTAGATGTGGAAGAGACCCCTGAAGAATCAACTGAAGTAGTTGAAGAAACTCCAGCTGAGGAAGAAGAAGTAATTATTGAAGAGGAGATAACTGAAGAGGATGATACAGAAACAGAAGATTCTCAAGAAGGAGACGCTGACGCGCCTCTGATTGAAGAGATCCCAAATGTGGAGGCAGTCCCGACTAAGCCAGAATACCAATTAGTATTTGATCATAAGGATGTTTATCTCGTTGGGAATTTGATGGAATTTGAACTTACTATAAAAGATATGGATGGGAATATTGCCGAAGAGGCATTCTTCTCTGATGCGATTATGTTGTCATCGACTGATTCGAATATTATTGAATTAGAAACCAAAACTATTCGTCGAGATGATTTTGAAAATGGAGTTGCTGTTGCGAAAGTGCGAGCGGTTGAACCTGGAGAATTCAAGTTGCGGCTGCCATTTGGAGATACGATTTACGCATCAAATCCTGTGACTATTCGTGAAGATGTAAAAGAAATCCATGGATTTGAAATTAAGCATGATGGGCACTTCGCTCTGGAAGAAGCAGAGATTTTGACTGTTGTGCCGATTGATGATAATGGTGATCAGACTGCATTTACAATTCTTGGAGATGTTAAAGTTGAAATTATTGAAGGAGATGCGGAGCTCGATAAGCCCACTTTGACTATGGCGGACTTTGGAGAAGGAATTGCATATATCGAAGTGACACCTACTACAGAAGAAAACATTGTAGTCAAAGCTCAGCATTCATTTATCAAGGGTCAAAGCGACCCTCTGAAACTGGGTGCCCCACTCTTCTCAGATCTCTCAGAAAATCATGAAAATTACGAAGCAATTTACAAACTCAAGATGCGAGATGTTATCTCTGGTTATCCAGATGGTACATTCAAACCAAACAAAGGAGTGTCTCGTGTAGAAGCGCTTAAGCTTATATTTGCAGGGCTCGAGGCGGTTGTGCCAGATCCTGATACTTTACGGTTTATGTTAGAAGACTTATTCCCTGATCAGTGGTATGCGCCGTATGTTGCTCATGCGATTACTCAAGGGGTTGTGAAGGGTTATCCAGATGGAATGTTCCGCCCAGCCCAAACTGTGAACAAAGCCGAATTCGCGAAGATGCTCGTCCTTGGATTAAATATAGATATCGACCTAGAAGTTGCGCCAGATTCGTCAATTATCGGCTCAGATGTTCGCCCTAGCGATTGGTTCTATCTATATGTTTCATTCCTTATCGAAAACGGCATTGTCGACCTAATCGATAACAAATTCAACCCAGCCGAACCAATGGACCGCGCCAAAGTAGCTGAAGCTATCTGGCGGGTTGTGAAGAGTCAGTAGGTATTTCAAATATGAAATTAGGCGTTATACTGTTGATCGTATTTATAAAATAGAAATGCTAATAATTTCGGGGCTCAATAAATCTTATGGTGATCAAATTCTTTTTCAAGATGTGGATTTGAATATAGCTCCCAAGGAGAGGATAGGGCTTATTGGTAGAAATGGGAGTGGGAAAAGTACTTTTCTGAAAATGTTACTTGGGGAAGAGTTTTTCTTGGAAGGAGAGATTAAAATTCCTAAAGGTTATCGAATCAGATCTCTTGAGCAACATTTGAACTTTTCAGAAAAAACTATTTTGGATCAGATTTGTTCAGCTTTACCTGGAAATTCATCTAATGAAAGCTGGAAAGCTAAGTCGATTTTGATGGGGCTTGGGTTTGAAGAAAAAGATTTTGACAGAGCTCCAAGTGAATTTTCTAGTGGTTTTCAGGTTCGAATACGCTTGGCGGAAGCTCTGGTTTCTGAGTCGGATCTTCTTCTTTTGGATGAGCCTACTAACTATTTGGATATCCTTTCTTTGCGTTGGCTTGAGCGTTTTTTGAAAACTTGGAAGGGTGCATTTATCCTAATAACACATGATCAGCGTTTTATGGACTTGGTGGTTACGCATACGGTCGCTATTCATCGTGGACATATGAGGAAAATGGCAGGAGGTCCTATGAAACTTATGCAGCATATAAAAAAAGATGAGGAAATTTATGATAAAACTCGTAAAAATCAAGAAAAGAAAAGGGTTCAAGAGGAGGAATTTATCCGTAAATTTAGATCTGGTGCTAGAAGTGCAGGGCTTGTGCAATCTCGGATAAAATCCCTGGCCAAGCAAGAGATAAAACTGAAGTTGGATAATATTCCTACTATCAAATTTCATTTCAGATCTATTCCTTGCAAGAGTGATTCCGTGATATATGCAACCAATTTGACCTTTGGCTATGTACCAGATCAGCCATTGATTCAGGATCTTTCACTTACTACATTTCCTGGAGATCGTATTGCTATTATTGGACGAAATGGAAAGGGGAAATCGACCCTTCTAAAACTGCTTCATCAGACGCTATCTCCAGATAGTGGGAAAGTGCGCATGCCCCCTACCCTTGCAGTTAGTTATTTTGGAATAGATTCAATTCAAGAACTTATCCCTAGAAGAAGTATTTTGGAGGAGCTCGTTGCAACTTCTGACGCTTCCGAACAAGAGGTTCGGAATTTATGTGGCTCCCTGCTCTTCCGTGGAGATGACGCGAAAAAACCTATCAATGTGATTTCTGGTGGAGAAAAAAGCAGGGTTTGTTTGGGGAAAACCTTGCTTAGGCCATCTCAACTCCTGATGCTTGATGAGCCCACAAATCATTTGGATATGGAGTCTGTGGAAGCTCTGACTGAGGCCATTGAAAAATATGAAGGTACGGTGATTTTCGTTACTCATAATGAGGATATGTTATCTCGGCTCGCCACAAAATTGGTGCTTTTTGATAATAATAAAATTCAAGTACTTGAATATGGTTATGATAAATTTTTGGCAGGAGGTGGCTGGTCAGAAGATGGGAGTTTGATGGGAAGTACTGGTACTACCGATACATCTGGGGATTCAAATTTAAATAATAAAGAAGCTCGTAAACAGCAGCGTTTACTCAAGAAACAGATTGAAAAACTGGAAAGGGAGATCGAAAAATTAGAAGAGCAGAAAAAAGAGCTTGGAGAAGTGTTGAAAAAAGCCTGCCTAGCAAAAGATGTTGAGGCTATTGCCAATCATGGAGTTGAAATGAAAAAACTCGAAAAACTCATCGATTCTAAATACGAAGAAATGGACGAGAAGATGGAGGGGGTTATTTAAATATTTTTTGGATTCTTGGTTGTAGGAACCATATACCTATTGGGAAAAATAAAAGCATGAGGAACACTCCGCCGAACTGGTTGTAGTCGACATCTTCTTGTTTTTCAACTGATACAAGTGCTTTGGAAATAAAATACATTGCATAAAGGCCGCAAAACATTGCGTATAGATGAAATGGAAATATTAAGAGAAATAAAGGGCTTTCGGGCATTGTTGTCATTACGTAAGCCATAAATGCTCCGAATAGGAGTTGATAACCTATAAAATAACCAATATTAAATTTAAATAGGCCTATTTTTAATTTGGTATTTTTTGGTAATTTTTTATGAAGATTTGTCCCTAATGTCATTGCCCAGCCTACTAACAAAAATACAGTAACGAGGATAAATACAATCATGTAGGCTATCACTATTCCAATTGGTTGAGAAAGAAATACGGGAACAGTTCCTATTTCCAGTAAGATGGGCAGGCCAATAAGAATTAGGAAAATTTGCCAAGAATTCATTCTGAGTAAGGCTTTCATATTTAATTAGGGTTAAGGGTTTTATTCTACGGGAGCGAAAAAAGTTACTATTTCAGAATCCTCTAGGGCTTCAATCTCATGTTCTACCTTTTCAATAATTGCATAAGTGTCGCCTTTTTCTAGCACTTCTTCTTCGTTATTAGAGGTAAGTTTGATTTTTCCTGAAGCTATATAGCCAATCTCTTCGCGACGATGCTTATGCATGGATAAAACAGCTCCTTTTTTATAATAAGTTACAGTTGAAAGCATTTTTTCCCCAGCAGCCATTTTTCTATAAGAGATATTCTCGATTAAGCTGCCATCAACAAAATCAGCATCTTTCAATGGACAATCTTTTGCTTTTTTAATAATCATGATTTCTGTTATTTAAATAATCATTAAAACTATTCATCCAGTTCTCAAGTCTTCATGAGTATATCCCATTTTCCTTAATTGAATGTAGACTGGGAAGAGAAGTCTTTCGGTCGCTTCCTTGCTCGAAGAGCGTTGATAGTTTTCTAAGTAATTTTTGAGTGATGTTTCGTCTACTCCTGATTCATCAATTGCTATTTTAATATTTTGCCAAAGTGTAATGCTGGTCTCCGTGAGGTACTTTTCGCTATGTCCTAATCTTATTAATGCCGTCTTTGCATCTTCGCCCTCATTGGTCTCGACCCATTCAGATTTACCATCTAATGGTGTCCTTTCTGGCTCACTAAAAACCCAAGGTTGTGACTCTCGCATCATTTCAGTACTTGTAACAGCTAATAATTTTAAGAAGAAATTATTTAGAAAACTACCAATTATATCGTTACCCGCTTCAGCAATATTTGGATAATTCCCTTTCCAGTCTGCACTTATTTCTTCCCATATGTCATCTTCTATGGGATCTGTTTCAGATTCTCCTAGTCTTCTTATCATAGTGTTGGATTTTAAAATTTTGTGTAACGGCCAGTTTCTATCTGAAGTTGTGACCGAGAGTGATGATACAATACATGATCATCTAAACGAGGGAAACAATTTGGGAGAGGGGTTTTTAGGACGTGCGAAGCCGGCCTTCGAGAAAATCCCGATCCGCCTACGCGCTGTTGTCGGATGATTTGAAACCGTTTTAATATGGCAAATCATCTTCATGAACATCTTCATAGTCTGGCTCAAGATCTTCCTCAAATTTCACTGCTTTAATTTCATCTAAACCTAAAGCAAGAGCTTTGACCACTCTATGCATGCCATCCATAACTCCACCATCTTTGGATAGTATTATTGGGTACTTTAAATCCGCTTCGTTTGCATAGTGCAAATGTTCTGCGATTGAACGACAAGTAGGAATTGAATCTGACATTTGATACCAAAAGTTTTTATCGAGTTCTTTGATTTCATTTAATTTGATTGAAATTTGAGGGAAATCTTTGCTCTTTTCAATTAGTTTATCTACGTCCCATGCGTAGAAACCATTGTTTGACGGTCTAAAGTGATATTGTTTTCTCATATTTACAATTTATTAGGTTTCAAAATTTCCGACAACGGCCAGGTACTATACGAAGATAGCAACGAACGTGGTGGTAAAATAATAGCACGAAGTGCTACGGCCACCAAAGAGAGGAAGCTATTTTGGGTGAATGAGGTGCGGGCGAATGAACCGTATAGTGCCTGTTGTGTGAGTCGAGCGTCAGCGAAGACCGAGCCAGAGTGCAACGTACCGACGTTAGGAGGGCTGGCGAAGAGGAAATGGCCCTGTAAACAGGAGATTATAAGTTTTTTTTAAATTCTTTTTGCACAATCGTCGTTAGGGCAAGGCGTACAGTTTCTTATCTCACCTATAAGCGCTAGTTTATTTCCTACGTCTGCTGCACTAGCTCTTTTGCCTATGTATTTTAA
Source organism: Candidatus Peregrinibacteria bacterium (assembly GCA_018697675.1). Lineage (GTDB taxonomy): Bacteria > Patescibacteriota > Gracilibacteria > UBA1369 > JABINC01 > JABINC01. The sequence continues at coordinate 474 of JABINC010000020.1, read as the reverse complement.
TCGCAAGTACTTCAGTAATGCTCTTACTGGGCGCCTTTGTGATTCTAACAATCGTCTTGTACTTTGAATTACCTTGTCTGCTACATCAGTAGGAATACAATTATCTTCAGCTCGGAGCCTATCGCAATCTCCAATTGAATCTCTTACTGTTAAAAATCTATCCAGTTCGGCATTTTCTGCAAAATCTTGGTCAATTTCACTTAAGTTTGCTAGGAGCGCCTCTACATTTGTGAGATGTGTCATAAAAAAAACTTATATAATAAGGTGGCATTATACCGAAAGCCACACTCCTGTCAACTATTTTGAATTGAAAATGGGCCATTTCTTTCACACAACGGTCAGGTACTATACGAAGTTATGACCGAATGTCGTGGGAAAATTAACATACCCACGTAAATGAGGGAAGTAATTTGGTGGAGCGAACTGCAAGTGATGCGACTCGTATAGTGCCTGTTGTACGATGTGTCCGATGTT
>JABINC010000042.1 GCA_018697675.1 Candidatus Peregrinibacteria bacterium | reverse complement strand
CTTGTTGCTATTCTTTTTCCGGACAAAATATTAAAGCTACAGATTTCTTTGTTGAAAAGATTTAATATTAAGCAGCGTGATACGAAAAAATCCATTAGGATTTTAGGTGTGTGTTTTTTGGTGATTGCGTTGGTTTTGTTTCTCTATTGACAGTGAATGTACGCTCACCTACAATAGAGCCCCTTACAAATTCTGAATGAAAAAAATAAAAAGAAGTTGGGATCTGCTTTCGGAGGCTAAAAGGCGGTCATGTGTTGAAGAAATCATGGTTTATTTTCAGCGAGAACGGGATGAGAAAATTGGGATGTTGGCGGCGGAAGATGTTTTGGATTTCATGCTAAAAAGCGTAGCAAAAGATATCTATGAAAAAGGCATAAAAGATGCAAAAGAGCTTTTGAAAAGGCGGCTTGATGATTTGGATGTAGAGATGGATCTTTTGGTAGATGGCTAGTATAATTTCCCCATGAAAACATGCATCAAATGCAAAGCAGAGTTTGAAGTTGCCGATGAGGATCGGAAATTTCTCGAAGATATAAGTCCAATTTTTAATGGCAAGAAATATTTGGTGCCTGAACCGACCAAATGTCCGGCTTGTCGTCAGCAGCAGAGATTAGCTTTTAGGAATTTGAGATCTCTGTATACACGCAAATGTGATCTCACAGGTAAGGTGATGATATCGACTTATGATAAAGATTGTGGGAAGCCGGTGTATTGCAGTGAGGTTTGGTGGGGAGACTCCTGGAATGGTTTGGATTATGGACGTGATTTTGATTTTGAAAGACCATTTTTCGAACAATTTGAAGAACTTCACAAAGAGGTTCCAGTTTTGCATTATTCAGTTCTGCTCTGTGAGAATTGCGATTATATAAATGGGGCGGGGAAATGCAAAAATTGCTATCTATCCTTCAATATGGATTATTGCGAGAACTGTTATTATCTGACAGATGGACAGCATTGTTTGTCATGTATGGATAGTTATGAGCTTGTGAAATGTGAGTTGTGCTATGAATCTGTGGCATGTGAGAATTCCTACAATCTAAAATATTCAAGAAGGTGTATCTCATGTGCGGACAGTTATTTTCTAGCGGATTGTAGACGATGTAAGAATTGTATAGGTTGTGTGAATTTGGTTGGGAAGGAATATTATATTTACAATAAGCCAGTTACTCCGGCTGAATTCGAAGCTTTCAAAAAGACATTGAGTAGTCGGGGAAAAGTGGCGGAAGTTAAAAAGACTTTTGAAGAATCCATGTTGAAATTACCAAAGAAATTTTACATTGGGCATTCGAACGAAAATTCTTCAGGAGATAGAATAAAAAATACTAAAAATAGCTTTCATTGTTTTGATGCATTTAACATAGAGAATTGTAAATATTGCTACTACCTGTTCGATGCGAAAAATTGTATGGATCTAGATATATTCGGAGACACGGCGGAATGGCTCTATAACTGTGTTACAACCGGGACGAATTGTTCCAATAATATGTTTTGTAGGCATGTATGGAATGGGTCGAGTAATAACCTCTATTGTGATTTAGTGATTGGTAGTAATAATTGTTTTGGTTGCTGTAGTTTGAAGAGGCAGCAGTATTGTATTTTGAATAAGCAATATACCAAGGAAGAATACGAGGAGCTCGTGCCGAAAATCATAGAGCATATGAAGAAAACCGGGGAATACGGCGAGTTCTTCCCGGGCAGTATGTTGCCTTTTGGGTACAATGAGACTCAGGCATACGAATTCTATCCTCTAGAAAAAGAAGAGGCATTGAAGCAAGGATTTAATTGGAAAGAAAAAGAAGAAAGTTCTCCAAATGTGGAAAAAATGATAGATGGAAATGATATGCCGGATACGATTGAGGATGTTTCGGATGAGGTTATTGATCAAGTGATAAAGTGTGCTGCAACCGGGAAGCCATTCAGAATCATTCCACAAGAATTGAAATTTTATCGTGAAAACGGGCTTCCCGCTCCGAAATTGCACCCAGAAGAACGATACAAGCTTAGAGAGAAGTTACTAAACAAAAGGAAATTGCATGATCGGCAGTGTGCGAAGTGCTCTGCATCGATCCAAACCAGCTACGCACCTTCTCAGCCGGAGATTGTTTATTGCGAAGAATGTTATTTGGGCGAGGTCTATTAGAAAGGATTTGTCCCAGAAGAGACAGTTGTACTAGCACATAGTTTGGGTGGAGATGGATGGATTCATCTTCTTCATGAGCAGCCAGAATTATTAAGTTGTGTAACTCGTATAATAGCGACTCCCAGCAGTAATGATATTTTACAGATGCCTGAGATTGAAGACTTTTTCCCATTACCTGAAATAGCTTTAAATGATGGAAGTTTAATAATTGGGGGTCTTGATGATCCTGTAATTCGTGAAGAGCCGTTGAAACTTAAAGAATATGTAGTAGCGGAGGTTCGGATCTTGCCAGGTTGTGGGCATTTTATGCCACAAGAACTTCATGAAGATTGGTGGAGGGAGATACTAGACCTTGGTCCTCAGTGGGAATCATGGGCTAGAGGCGGATTAGATTTGCCATATGGGCCTGGTGTGACAGGGTGAAATTAGGCCTGACTTCTCTTTGCAAATCCAAACGATTTTCACTAGTATTCCGGTGAATTATTTCTACCAACATTTTTTATATGGCAAAAAAGAAAAAGAAAGCTAATAAAGGCAAATCAAAAGGGGCTGCGAAAAAGGTGAATACGAAAGTGAAAGTGAAAAAAACAGGTACGAGTAAAAAGAAGACACAGGTGAAAAGTGCTCCAAAAAAAGGTCCAAGGAAAGTTTCGAAAAAAGTGACGAAAGAAGCGAAGAAGAAGATTATTTCGATACATACACTCAAAAACAGATTAGCATCGACTTTGCTGATTCTTGGGGCTGTGCTGGTCATGGTTTTTATAGCGAATTTTTTGGTGCAGCGAATTTTGTCACCAGTTCAAATAGCTGAGATTTTGCCAGAAGAAAATACGACTCTGATGATGGAATTTGATCTAACTAAAGCCCTCGGTGACGGGGGTGAGCTAAAGGAAATCACCAACAAAGAGGGGCTGGATTTGGATTCTTTTGTGACGCTAGTGGAGGAAAGTTTGGATGCGGATTTCGAAACTGAGATCAAGCCATGGCTTGGATACAAACATGGATATGCTTTGCTGGAGACAGAAGATGAGGAAGGTGTGAATAGTTACGAACATGTGATTTTTGTGCAGTCGATCGATAGGGATGCGACTCTGGAATTTTTGCAGGCATTTCAATTGGAAAGTCAAAAAGATAATTTGGTCACTGAGAAATACAACAATTATTCGATCTACAGTTTTGAGGTGGGGCAGAATGTGAACTTCATGATTTTTGATAAATATTTTGTATTTGCGCGGTCTGATCGGGCATTGAAAACAATTGTAGATGTGCATATGGGGGAGGTCGAGGCGTTGGCGAAGAGTGGCGAATTTTTGAAAGTGAGAAACAATTTGAAAAGGGATATTGGATTTGTTTATTATGTGCCGCCCAGGCTTTTTGAATATTATATTGGGGAAAATCCAACTTCGAGTAGCTCGATAATTCAACCGGTGATAAGTTTGTTTGATAGTCAGGGGCACAGTTTGTTCTTGGATGACAATGCATTGATTGTGCAGACCTACATGAATTTTACGACAGATGGTGGGGCGGGAAAAAAGCTCTCAAATTTATCATCTCATTACAAGGGTGACCTCTTGGATGTTATGCCAGAGAATTATGAATATTTTTGGGGAAGTAGAAATCTTTCGCAAATGATTACGGACTTGGGCGGCGTTCTTAACTCCCTGCACCCTTCAAGTTTCAATATTTTCGAAGGGATTTTGAATGCCAAGAAGGAGCAATATTTTGGGTACGAGGTTGACCTGCGGGATGATGTTTACAGGGTGTTTGAAGGTGAATTTGCGTTGGCACTTTATTCGGAGCCAGATTACATAAATTATCTATTTATAGCGGAGGACCAGGACCCAGATCATATGGCAAAATTGCAGGCACTTTATTTGGAACAGATGAAGCAGCGCGGCTATATGGTGCTGCCCGAAGAGACATCTGAAGAAGGGGAGGTGGCTCCGGAAACAGAGCTGGAAATTTCAGTATTCCCATACGATGCGCATACAAATGTTTATACCACAACACGCGATGGCGTGTTGCTTCTGAGTACTGATAGAAAATTAATTGTCGCAGCGGTGGACAATCTCACAGAATCCTCATCTAACAAAAACAAAGCCAAGATCAATTCTTACCTTAAGGATTTTGATGAAGTGAACATAATGTCACCGGCATTTATGGGAGAGCTCCTTGGTGGGAAAGTCGCTTCATTTTTGAATAATTTCACAAGCGTGCAAGCCGCAAAAAAGATCTTTCTAGATGGTGTGGCTATCGTGCATGTATTTGAGTTTTAGTCAGTTAAATGCTAGCCTTTGCAAAAGATGAAAGTTGATACAATAAAGAAAAAAATATCGAAGAAAAATGGAGCTACGCACTTCGCACGGGGGCTCCGCTTCAAACCATATCATGTACTTTTTATAATAGCATTGATCGGTGTATTTTTCTTGAATGGACTTAATACGGCGAGCAGAATTATGACCTTGAAAGATCAAGTGACCTACGCGGCGATCCAGGGTTATAACGAATTCATAATGAACCTGGAAAGCCAGGATGATTTTTCGAAGGCAAAACAATATTTCGTGGATGCCAGATCAACTTTGAATGAGATAATTAATGATGAAGAATTGATGAGCAGTTCGACTGTAATAAGTGACATAGATAGTCTTCTCCAAATAAGTGTAAATATCACAGATAGTGCTTCTCTACTACTTGAAGCCAAAGGCAGTCTCGATACATTTATGGAGCAATTAGATGAGAAAAAAGATCTGGGTGCAGTAGAAGAAAAAATAGATAAAGCGATCACTCTGATGAATGAATCGGTAAGTATTTTTGAAGGAATACATACGGGTAGGTTAAAGCTCGTGATGTCAGGTGAGCAGTACAAATATTTAGAAGAACTGCAGGAGGGAGTTTATAAATTGCAAGACACCCTCACAAGTATAAAAGAAAATATTCATCCGCTGTTTATATTGCTGGGAGATCGTTACCCGCACAGAGTGCTTCTCTTGCTGCAAAATAACAATGAGATCCGCCCAAGTGGTGGATTTATAGGTTCGCTCGGATTTATAGATTTGAATGATGGTCGCATAGAAAAAATAGATGTTCGGGACGTTTATGATTTCGATGGAATCGGCATTGAGAGAGAGCCAACTCGTGAGATCGCAATGGTCGCAGGTAACAATTGGGGCATTCGCGATTCCAACACATCTCCGCATTTTCCAACTTCGGCAGCTCAGGCCAAGAAATTCTTGGAAGAGGCCAGGGGGCCAGGGGTTGATACTGTGGTAGCGATCGACCTCGAGTTCATTCGGCGAATAATGGAGGTAACCGGACCAATATATATAAAAGAATTTGATCTTCCATTAAAACCAGAGAGTTTCGACCTAGTCCTTTCTTATTTCATAGAATCAAAACACTTCGGAGAACACGCTCCAAAACGCATCCTCAAATATTTCGTACAACACTTGCAAGAAGCGGTATTTACACAGATGGAACCAAAAGAACTTTTTGAGCTAATAGCCGAAAATGTTACCGAAAAACACATTCAAGCATACAGTGATGACGAAACTCTCCAAGCTTGGTTCAGTGAGCTCGGGATGGCCGGAACACTCGCAGAGATCGGTCCTTATCATGATTATCTAAATGTTGTGCATGTCTCGATCGGTGGTAACAAATCAGATGCATTTATGCATCAGGCCCTTAAACATGAAACCTTCATATCAAAAGACGGAACACTCCTAAATCAACTCACAATCAAACGCACTCACGATTGGAATTCCGGTACAGATGCATGGATGCTCCGTGAGCTCCGTAAAGTCGGTGTAGCTTATCCGGATTCAGAAACAGTACGAATCCTCGGAAAAGATACAAATCGCGTAATGACCCGGGTCTACATGCCATATGGGTCAACCCTCAAGGCCAGTATTGGGATCTCAGAGGATGAAATTGAAGTTATGGAAGAACTTCTTCCAAATGGTCAAAAATTCACTTACTTCTGGCTGCCTATGAACACCGCCCCGGGAGAATCTACAGAGATCATGCTTGCATACGAACCTCCATTCAAACTTGATTTCAACTCAAAACTTCTCGGCATCGACGACTATAGATTATTCCTCGACAAACAAGCCGGCATCCGCGAATTCGATTTCGAAAAATACATGTACTACGGCCCACACTTGATCAGTTACGCTCACAACCCAACATTCACCGAAGAATCAGAAAACGAAGTCTACCGCGCCGTAATCCACACCGACAAAATCCTCTCAATCGCAGTAGGCGAGGAATAGTTATTATCTGGAGAAAATCCCAAAAAACTGGTAAAATAGAGGGATTTAAAAGTTAATATGTCGGAAAAGAAAGAAAATAAAACGGAGAGTATTCTTAAGGATCCGCATGCACCTGAAGTTAGTTATGACGTGCAAAGCCCAGAAGAAATAGGAGTAGAGATAGACAAAGCTTATCTTGAGAGTAAGCTTATGCTGATATCTATAATAGGAAATTGGCCAGAGCTTGCTTTTCCAGATGAAGAGGATATAAGCATTTTTGATCAATATGAGAATGAAGATGTAAGCGAAATCTTAGGGCGATTTGAAGATGGAAGTGCAAAAACTCTCTATAATGTATTAACCAATGATTGGAGTTTTTCTGACATTGAGTTAGGCGTGTTTCTAGATGCTTTAGCGGACGGAGAAACCTATGATTTCTACTTGGATCCTGAGCATTTAGAAGCTTATTTTGAGATTACAGATGTGATTGATGAATATATGTCGAGACATGATTACACAGAGGTTATAGGGCAGTACATAGATGAAATGAACGATCCTGTGCGAGCAAAAGATATCATTGAGAGCGGCCAAATTCCTCGAATTATAACTTTTGATGTGAGTGCATATTACTCCCCAACAGAGGAGCAGGGATACTATGGGAAGACGAGTAAGGATAAGGAGACCAAAGAGACGATGTATGATGAAGAAGGCAATAAAATATACAGATTACTAACCTATGATGAAGCGATAGAATTGAATGGAAAAGGGGAGGTCGTGAAAAGCGGACTTGATGTGGCTGAGGGTATGATTGCAGCTTCAGAGAATTATCCAGATGGTACAAAAATATATTTGCCGGGATTTGGAATGTGTGATGTGCAAGATAGAGGAGGGGACATAGTGCAGGCGGGGGAGCGTGAGTACGAATATGATAGGATAGATGTATGGATGGGGCGGGGCGGTCCTGCTCGTGAAAATGCCAGGGACTTTGGTCGTGATAATTTCATAGAAGCTTTAGTTTTCGGAGGAAGGGCAGAGATTTCAAGAGAAATGGAAAAAGATGGCTGGTTCTACAGAATCCCAGAAAAAGCCGAACAAGTGGCGGAAATGGCTGAGATGGAGGAATAAAAGCGTACTCTTCTTAAAAAGAACTGTTTATTGGGCTTAGCTAGAATTAGCTAAACTTTATTTAAATTACCTAAAATAGGTAAAAACTAGCAAAAATAGCTACAACACCATTAAAGTTAGCTCAATCAAGGAAGATAATAAAAAACACTTGCAAAGCGGTTTCAACCCTGATAAAAGTTAGTAAGACAGTTTAAACTTACGAAAACAAAAATAAACAAGGTTGAGATATGGAAAAGTATGCTAAACTATGCTAGAATTAGTTTGAAAGTATATTTTTCCGTATCTTTATCTATCAATATCCACCCATGCAAAAAATCTACACACCAGAACAGGTGGGGGCAATGTTGCAGCTTCATCCTCTGACCATCACCAAATATATCAAAAAAGGAAAGCTCAAAGCGAGTAGGATTGGCCGAATTTATAGAATTACAGAGAGTGCAGTGCAGCAGTTTCTAGAGGACTTAAGTTAGCCTTAAAAAAAGAAAAACAAAAATGATTATAAACTGCTTAAAATGTGGCATTGCGATATCGAGCAAACTCGATTCATGCCCGTATTGCAGGATAGAAACAGCCGAAATAACAGGATCATTAAATGGACTATTCAATAAAAAGAAAAAACTAAAACAAAAGTATTCCGGTACAATATTCAGTCTTGGTCTGAAGTCGTGAGGTTCCTCTCCCCGGCATTAGCCGGATTCACAAGGTAATCCTTCATTGGATCAAGTACACTCTCATTTACTTGAGAAAAAACAAAAACATACGTGCTGGTGCGAAAATTCTGCATTCTGTACGTCAAAAACAAAAGACAGGGCTAAAAGACAGTGGGCTGACTGAGGGGGATGCTCACTGTTTTTTGTTGCAGAATATTTCTACTGTGAGCACTGAGTTCCGTTTACAAATCCGAGACAGCTACTGACATCTAGCGCTTCCAAGTTCGCGTTTTCAAGGCTTTCAACGATCATATCTGCGCGCTCTGAATAATCATTTGAAATAGGATTTGAAGTCATCTGATATTTGATTTTGTATTTTGCGAATTTTTCAGCATGCTGTTGATCCATCTGGAATCTGCGTTCTTCTGCGGCTAAACGTTGGGTTAATTCCAATTGAGTTATTGTGTTAGATTCAAGTTCACGAATTACGTCTTGTCCAAATTTCTGAGGAGAAACTTGATTTATGGCATGCGCAAAAATATTCATGGCATTGAGTTTCAAAGCTTCTTCTGGAGAAGTTTTATTACCCATAGCTTCGCCACGACGTTCTTTCATATCTTGGAGCTCCGCGGCATCTTGCGCAAACTCCTGAACAATCCCATCTATGGTATCTCGCAAACTATTGATTTTGTTTTGGATAAGCTCAATGTCGCCCTTACAATCTATGAAATATTGCTGGTCATATCTGGAAATAAAATCATTCCAAACATCATCAAATAATTCTTTTTTAGCGCCCTCTTTTGGACGTTCCAAGAAATATTTACGATTGCTGACGAACTGTTTTTTCATTTTTTCCTTCAGTGATGCGAGGTCTACTTTTACGAGGGTTTTCCCATCTGTTTTGACAAGATTTCGAAGGAAAAATAATTCGGCTTCGCGACGGTTGTATTCCAATCGAAGGTTGGAAGCTTGGTGGTTGTCACATCTGTAATATGAGTCACGGATTCTCTCTCGGAGATCTGTGAGGTCGTCTTTTACAAGTTTCACCGCAGTGTACTGGCAGGCATTCATAAAGATGTCTCGAAAAAACATTCCGAATTGATCGAACGATATAAATGAACGTAGGAACGATCCAAATTGCTCTTTGCCGCCGAAGCAGTCTACTTGCGCTACCGGTTCGTTTACCACATCTTCAGATTGTTCCGCGAAGGTCTGCACAGGTGCAGTTAGAACGAGGATAAAGATGATACAGATTGTTGAAATTAGTTTTTTCATATGTTTAATTATTCACAGCTTTTTTTGCCGCGGAGTGCTTCACAGGCCCCTGAATTTACTTCAGCAAGGGACTGTCCCATCGAAGAGAAATACGTGCTGGTTTGTTCTAATCCAGCAGAAATATCCTGATGCTTTTGCACTTTTATATTGATAGCTTGTTGAATATTAGAAATTTCTCGGTTTGTATCTAATTCAGCTTGTGTGGTTGAAGCGGCCTTATCAACTTCTGTAAGTACAGAGCTTAGTGTGCGGTTTTCACTATACTGAACTATATGTTTTGTAAATCTGCTAACTTTTCCACCTTTGCCCGTTCCGTAACCTTCGCTCATCTCACGCTGGAAATCTTCAAAAGGATTGCTCGACTGGAACATTGGATTTGTTTCCGGAGGAGTAGGGATAGGTTTTTTGATAGCATAGATATTTATATTTGGTTTGATCTGAGTGAATCCTTTTTTGCATTTTCCGGATTCAAACAAATTTCCAGGAGCTTTGCTCGGAGTTAAAGTTTTTGAAAGCAGTCTCTCCATATTTGCCAGCAAAAATTCCATGTGGCATGCGATACAATTATCATTGGCCTTATATGTGCCACGTCCATCTTCATCATTCGCAAATATTATTTCTATACAAAAAATTCCATTACAAAGAGTCGGAGTTTCCCATTCATACTCTTTTGCAGGATCGATATCATCAAATGTGTCCTCAGGCGAGCTTTCTGCATCGTCATCGACTGAATGCCCATCATCGTCTCCTTTCGCGTCTCCTGAGTCGTCCTTTTCAGCTGTTTCGGAGCTATCATCCCTGTCTCCAGAATCTTCACCATCCCCCTTGTCTGGTTTTGGAATTTCAAATTTATTTCCATTTGGCAGGTCATCTATATAATCATCCACGGCTTCGCCAATATTATTGTCGGTTTCACATTCTAATGGATGGAGCCCCGTTGGATTATAGAGCATCGCGGCTTTTTTCGAAGTTGCTTCTGGAAATTCTTTCTCATCATCGGCGAAACTTTGGTCAGCCGGTGGGAAAACACTTGCTACAGTACTAGAGGTCGAAGCACCAGATGACTCACTTGATAAATCTCCGGTAATAATTTCTCCAGATGCGCTAGTGAAATTTTCTCCGCCAAGAGTTGGTCGTGGAGGTAGCCCGACACTACCGAGAGCTCTGTCATATGGCCCCTCTTCAATACTCCCAAACAAAATTAATTCTATAATATCCAGATCATTTATGAGATCAAATCCAGAATTCGTGAGATCTCCATCCATAAAAATCGTACTTGCCATGCTTTTGGCTCTGAGGTTGTTCACAAATTCATTACTATTTACCTGCTGCGTAACATAAGAGAGCATTATCGAATGATATGCATTTGCGGCATTGATACCTAGTCCAAGTTTTTGGGTGATCGGTGCCATACTTCTTCCAACATAGATATTTTTCCAATCTTCTTGAGAGAAAAATACCTCCTCGCCAGTTTTGGAATGTGGGAATGAGATTGTCGTTGATAATTCTTCTATGGCATCTTTGAAAGGTTTATCATCAACTTCATTCAATATCATCATATACATATTCTGCCCTCGATTATCACCTTTGTTTTGAGCCCAAATTTTCTTTGGATCAATGTTGGGTCTAGTAACTTGCTGATCTGCGAGTAGGAGCTCAAAAAATTGCTCATCCAGCGAAAGCACATTAGAGCCATCATCTGCTACGGCATACGCAGTTGACGTACTGACCAGTACGCTTATCGCAATCAAACAAATTTTGAGTAAAAGATTTTTCATTTATTTTTGAAGATATTTTCTAGGTGCAGCCAGCTCCATCACTTGTAGCATCATGGAATTTCCCAGGTAGCTCATAGCTTTCCGTGCGAACTTCGGAGAGACGTTTGTTAAATTTTTCTAGAGCTTTGATAATACGTTGATTGTCGAGATGCATTTGATATGAAGTTCCGAATTCATCATAAAAAGCGAGAGTTTGATCGAGAGCCTCCATGGCTCGTCCATTTTCACCTTCCCCAATTTCTGCATTTATAAAACTAGTTTTTGTCCCTGCAGCCAAGCTTGCCGCACTGGGCGTTTCTGGAGCAGTGGCATCTTTGAAAAGTGGCACTGCATCTGTTTTCTTTTTCGCACTTTGCATGGCTTCTTTGTAGCCACGATATTCAAAAAGCGCTTTCCTAAATATACAAGCAGAAGCGATATTCTTCGGATTATTACAAGCTTCTTTTTGCTTCCTATCATTCTTATATATTTCAACAATTCCTTCGTCCGAAAGAGTCATTTTTATCGCATCATTAAACAATGAATTAATTCTTCCATTGTAAGTTAGATACATTTCTTGGACGGAAGTCATCGAGAGATATTCTTTATTATAATCACTTTTCTTTTTTGCAGCATCAACGGCAAATGGATACAGCACGGCAGACATGAGCGCTCCCATGATAATTATTCCACAGATTTTCGAATTCAATTTTTTCATAAATTATTTAGCACATTTATTTGAATAACAAGGGAGGCCATCAGAAAATGATTTCATGCGACCGAGGAACTGAGCAAATTGAAAATGCAATTCTTCAAGCCTGGTGTTTATGACACCCAAGCGATCCGTGTAGCGGAGAGTTGCACGGTCAAACGCCCCAGCCGTGAAACTTTGATCCAAGTGAATTTCTCTTTCTTTGATCTCATTATCAACAATAGCAAAACACTTTTCTAGCTGTTCCAATTGCGTTGCAATGAATCGGCCGGTCTTTGCTTTGTATTTGAAATATTCATCTTTTAGCATTTTTTTGTAAGCTTCATATTTTTCCATTGCAGGATCGAGCAGGTTGTCGGGTATGTCCGGGTTGCTCATATGTTTGCTCATAAATTCATGATAGTCAGCTCCTTTTTCAGCTATAAAAACCTGTAAGCCTATTTCACAGGCACTCTTTTCATAATCTACGGTCTCACCATCTTCTAAGTAATACATTGGACCAAAATCCGTATCTGTCGCGGATGCGAGCGCTAATTGCGCGGAGTTGAGAGACAGTACAAGTGTGAGAATAATTCCAATTGTTGAGAAAAGTTTTTTCATAATTTTTTTTAATCAAGTTTTCCTACAAAAGTAACTGGATCACTGGCAGTGAAAATTTCAGAATTGTCGACGCTGGTAATTGCTGTGAAGATTATATCATCCTCTTTGACATCTGCACTATTCTCAATACTCACAGGACAAGGGCAGACTGTGCAGGCAGGGATTGTAATATGCGCCCCAGGCTCTTCATTGTTTGCAAATGAATCAGCATCTGTGAATCCATCTCCTATATCGGCAGTTAGATCTGGTAGGTCAGATGTGTCGGTTGGGAAATCATCCGCTGTATAATTTGGGTCAGTGCCACGATCAACTTCTTCTCCATCTCTGACACCTCCATGATCTGAGTCTGGATCTAGAGGGTCAGTACCGAGGTCTTCTTCCACGTCATTTGAAAGCCCATCTCCATCAGGATCTGTATCTCCACCGGCAGCTCCATCACCAGTCCCACCATCGCCTTCATCATTTGGATCTAATCCATTCAAGATTTCGTCCAGGTCATTTATGCCATCTCCATCTGTATCAGCACTATTTGGGTCTGTTCCAAACCTTGCTTCTAGGTAGTTAGGAAGTCCATCTCTATCAGAATCAATTTCATAACAACTATATACATTCAAAACTCGCTCAGAGATTTCCAAGAACTTGTAGCGGGTGAGGGCGGTGCCCGGAGTTTTCGCCTCCTCTGCGCTCAAGATAAATGCTTCCCGCACTTGATCTTTTAGATTGATATATGGAGTCAGATCGCGCGCGATCTTGAGGTATGGGAGATACCACGGAGTGCCGACTTCGATTTCCTCGAGACTCTGGAGTACAGTAGTTCCTTCTTCGGTAACAAATCTAGAAAGCACCTCTTCTATAATTTTGGCAGTCTCAGCGAAATTGATAGTTCGATTTGGTTTGTAAGGCGCTCTGCCCCGTGCATCCACTTCGGCTAAATATCCAGTAATAAAGTTTCTGAAGAATGATTCTTTTGTAATAGGGTAGTACCAAGGCAGATCTTCACTCCAAGCAATATCATTGAAGACCGGCGGCTCTTCATACGCTTCTGGCCGAGGTTCTATACACAGGATCTCAAGCATGATTTTCGTAAATTCAGCACGTGTAATGTGCTTCTCCGGTCGAAATACTTGTCGACCTTCGATCATATATCCTTGAATAATTCCTTTCGTATAAAAATCATAGACCGTGTCATACATTCGATCGCTGATAGGAATATCATTAAACGGTGAACTATTCACTCTCACAGGATCAGTGGCTTGCAGCACTTCTTGCATATCCGGAAGTCCATCAGAATCAGTGTCAGCATTATTCGGATTTGTACCGAGATTGAACTCCTGACTATTTGTCAGTCCATCCCCGTCTTTGTCACCATCTCTATCAGGTTCGAGAGGGTTCAATTGGTGCATGAGCTCAAAGTCATCACTGAAGCCATCATTGTCGCTGTCTGGGTTATCACCCTCCGTGCTAGACCCGGTAAATGTCACATCAAAAGCTCTTTCAGGATCTCCAACTATATAATCAAACTGAAGCCCATCTCCATCAAAAATCGATATATAAATATCAGCCAGAACATTCCCTTCTTTATGTAGTTCGAGCACATATGGGTCATTTGAAACAGTAGAGCCTTTCACTCGAAGAGTTAGGCTTTCATCAAATAAATGCACATTCCCATTGCTTGCAACAATTCCAATTCGATCATTGCCATTGAATATATTTACTCCTCCAGGATACAGTCTGTCAGTCGCTGAGATCGGCATGAAGCTAGTAGTTGGATTCGGGTAAGGTTTGATATGTACACCAGTGAGGTTTCTGAGGATTTCTCCAGAATAATTTATATCATCATCGATCGATACATCAGTATTTACTTCAGGAATCAGCAGGGTTGTAAGTAAAACTTCGCCACTATCTATGTTCTCAAGATTAACTCGGGTAGGTAGTGAATTATTTGCTGGAAGTGCGCGGAGCCTATAATTATCATCCGTAATCACAGTGCGACCAGTGTCTTCATCTATATTTGCAATCTGATCTCCGGCGGCATTTTTCACGACGATTTCTTCGTCGAGCTTAAAGTCATCTATATAATAAGATCCATTTTCGTCCGTGTAGAAAATATCGTTACCATCACTGTCTTTTAATGTATCAAACATACCATCTCTATTTCGAATTATTCTGAACGGCATCTCAGATTCTCTAGGGGAGGTATGCCCTTGAATAATTCCTTTTTCGGCTGATACCGGGCTCAAAATTATATCCGGAACATATATATCCACAGCGATTTCCTGAGCTGAAAGGTTTCCTCCTTGATCTTTTACCCAAAGTTTCAGATATCTAGTTTCCAGATCTTGGTAAGGTCCAACTGTAACTTTTGGATCTATATTTTCGTCAGATGGATCTTCATCATCATTTGTAGCATCACCATCGCGATCTTTGTCTTCGCTTAGGTCAAGGTCATAGAAATATTCTTCAATTTCACCATCCAGATCATTTGAAGAGCTTCCATCTATTTCGAGAGGTTTGAATATAGAAACTTTCTTTCGGCTAGATCCACTTGAGGCAAAAGCAGGTCGCTCATCCCCACATTCCTGCGGAGCAAAAAGTGTCTGCGGAGACACGGTGCTTCGTGCTCCATCTGAGCTGAGTGCCCGTATTTTCGTATAATAATTTCCGTTTTCCAGTTCAAAATTAAGCTGAGGATTTCCGGTGTCATTTAGAGGGAGTATGCGCAAGCTCTCAACTTCAGATAAGTTGATTTCTGCTCCTAGGTGGTCGACTTTTGCACTCGAATTATCGTATGTGCGCAGTACTGAATTAGGAGTCAGAAGCATGCCGACATATGCGTCTCCGACCTCCGGTTCACTATTCAAATCAATGAGTTCGATTTGGCCACGAACAACTTCTATTTCGGTGTCTGAAGGTATGGAGCTTGGTACGACAAATTTAGTATTTCGATCAATTGCAATGATGGTCATGCCAGAGAAATTACTCTGGAATTTCATCTTAGAATTAGTAGTCGCATGCAGCAGTATGCCTCCTTTAGGACTGATGACATCCCCTCGGCTTACTATGCGTCGAGGATGTGATTCAATCTGAACGCTGCCGTCGAGGTCCGTTATGACAGAGTCACCTTTGCTGAGTAGTGGGATTTCGAAATTAGAATTTGCCTCCACAACCAATTCTTCACGAGTGTCGAAATTAACAGTGATTTTTGAGTTATTTCCTGTGCTGAAAATATTTCCTCCTCGAGCAAGTACATTGTCCCCGGTCAAGATAGTGGCCTCTCCCTCAACATAAATTTCAGGAGAACTAGCGGTGATATCTGGGATTTCAAACACAGTATCTTCTTCCAATTTTATCCGACTACCTTCCTCTGTTTCACCATCAAATCTTATAATAGCTTCTCCAGATCCTGTGCGGATGAGATCTCCAGGTATCAAATTTGAAAACTCTTCGGTGGAACTTTCAACTTCAATTTCACCATTCAAAACATCGAGAGTTGCTTCATTGATTTTTGGCGTGAATTCTGAAGTAGGGTAGGATTTAGGGATCGCCAATATGCGTTCTGTAGCCGTCTCTCCTTTGCGGAAGAAATCATTCAGAGCATGTTTGATTTCAAGCTCATAGCCGGATGCGCTATGGTTTTCGAGCCATTTCACATTTACGGTGCCATTTCCCAGGTCAACTAATTTAAACATATTAACAGCAGTGTCTTCAGGTAGAAGTTCAGATAGCTCATAAGTTTTCGCAGGTTTGCGATAAAATTTACCTTCCCGCTCTTTTTTGTAGTTTTCTTTGAGATAAATATCCGAGCCAAGTGTATAGATCAGGTCATCATCATTATCGCGGTCAACATCTTCAAATACGAGAAGGCTTCCGCTACCACTTTCTTTGACGTAGTTAACGACTTTTTCAGAGTCGCCTTCAGGAGTGTGAATATATATACCTTTGTGAAGTATTTCTGCTCCACCTCCAGAAAGTTCAGCTCCGCGCTCCATGACAGAATTTGCCGCAAGAGGGCGGCCATATATCCATGTGTCTTTGAGATCTCTGGTGTCTGCAAATATCTGCTGGAGCTGCTCCTTGGCAGAGATAAATGAAGTGTCCTCGGTATAATCATTCTCAAAACTAACAGTGGATTTATCTGGTTTCAAAAATGCCGCAGCTCCATCTGCCGCAAACATTCTTGTGACATTTTCTATTTCCAAATTATCACCAAATCGATTGGTATTTTCATGCATTGTATCTACATAGGTGATCAACTCAGTCTTGAGCGAATCCAAATCTTTTAGATACCCGCTGTCTAGTCCTCGGAGGTCATATGCATTAAGCCGTAAATCATCCAGATCTCTATTTAGGACAGGGCTGTCAGTATCAAGCCATTCAATATCAGCGACTATTTTTAAGTCATCAGAGAAGCCAGCAGTTTCCTTGTTAAATCGTGCCACCTGTGGGCTTAATTCATCAATAATATTTTTCATTTGATCGAGTCTTGCTTCCAATTCAGGACTGCCTTCGGTCGCCCCATCAACAGCCTCTTCTGCGGTATCAGCAGCTCCATCGACAGCGCCAGATGCCTCGTCAGAGAGGTCGCTGCCAGCACCACTCACAGAATCTACAGCTCCCTCGGCTGCATCAGATACATCAGAAGTGACATCCGAAGCGGTCTCGCTGAGATTGTTTACGGCGTCAGTTCCGACTTCTATTGCTCCGGACAAAGCATCGGTCAGTTGGCCAGCTTTTTCAGATATTCCAGAGATTGCATCTTTCAGAGGAGTGACATCTACGTCCAAATTAATTCTTGTATTTATTTCAATGCGATCTACGAAATCAATCTTTATATCAGGAGTTTCAATCGCAAATCCCTTGTCGATAGGAAGTAGTAGGTCAGAGCCACGAGCAGTTAATTCTTCAACTTTGGTTTTGAGTTGAGCTTCATTTGTAGGGATAAATCCATTCTTAACAAGACATACAATTTTTATAATTTTTTCGAGACCCTTAACCGTTCCAGAGAGAGCGCTAGGCAATTCTGGGAATTTTGGTGGTGGTGGAAGATCAGGAAGTTTTGGCAGTGGGAGCCCAGGGAGCTTCGGCAGATCAGGGAGCCTCGGCGGCCCAGGAATCACCGCAACTTCTGGGAATGAGAATGACCTCATAAACGTCATTAGTTCACCAGCAGGCATATTTTGAGGTATGAATATTTTCGGTAGTTCTGGTAGCACAATTGGTTCAGGAACTATCTTGAGTTCAGGGAAATAAAGAGTGATTCCTCCTTGGATTCTTGAAATATCTAGCACGATATCTGGCCACTTCGGCAGATCAATGATCGGTGGCGACGGTATCGTCACAAATACTTTCATCATCAATTCCATCAGGCTCTGTCGAGAAGTTGTACACTTGTCGCAGGATTCTTGATATGAGACAGATAGATTGAGAAGTCCCTGCCATGTTTTCACAGAATCGATCACATCTATGATGGCCTTGGTCCATGCTTTCACGCGGTTTTTATTTTTGATCACATATCCGCCGCTGTAATTTAGGATCGTATCCACATAACAAATTATCTGAGTTACATAGGTGCTGACAGCGAAACGATATTCCATGATTTTTTCCGGAAGCTTAGAATATTCCTCCATTACCAGCATGTTTTGCTCAATCGAGCGAATGAATTCATCGAGCCCCTCTATAAATTGCTGGCCTTCTACAGAAGCCAGTGCTTGGCCGGTGGCTCCAGCTTCGAGTCCTTCTCCAGCAGTTTTATAATATTCCAATTGCGATCGGAGATTCTCTGTAAATCGTTCTGCATCTTGTTGAAGTTTTTGTATTTCAATCTGAGTGACTGCAGGGAGACGGAAAATTATTTCCTCACTTTCTATATTAAACAGAGGAAGACTATTCATAAAATTAAGTGCATCATAAAGACTGGTCATCTTGAGCTCTTGGTTTTTCGATGGGTTGAAAGATCCAACCATGCTCTGCGGATCCGGATAGATAAAGTAGATATCAGGAAGATCCAATAGATCTCCGAATTCTTCAGTTTGTCGATCTATCCAATCTGTGAATACAGATGGGAATCCAGGTACACGTATATTGGAATTGGAGGAAGAAGGCACGCTATAGCTGCCCAAATTGTATGAGACGACTCCTCCGCTGCTTTCATCGCTGCCGCCGGAGCTCTGGCCATTCATCGCAAGCGCCATCACTCCATTTACAGAAGAAATCATACTGGTTGCAACAGACATAGCCGACTCAATTGATCCATTTATTTTGTCACAAACACCAAGCGCCTGCAGTAGTGGGATATTGAAAGACCAGCATTGCCCGGCCTTATCTACACCGATACAAACTGAGAACACAAGCCCTCCATTCAGAGTAGGGGAGAGATATAAACGTCCTCCTGTAGATCCACTACATAGCGAAGCGGTTCCAACTCCAGGTGGCGTGTTTACAGCACCCCAGCAAAACAGAGGTAGCCCATTGTCGAATCCAACAGGCATTCCAAACATATTGAATTGTCCAGGTGTAAAGAAAGAAATATTGAGCGGTAGAGCCAGACATCCTCCGCTACATGTCAGTTTAGAAATTGCATCTTCTACGACCGCAGAGGCCATGTCTAAGACTTGGCCTATAGCATTGTCATCCATATCTAAAGTGAAATTGAGCAAGCTCAAATCTCCAGATACAGAGTCCCATTGATTAGGTAATCCGTCTCCATCCAGGTCTCCAGTGAAGAAGTCTTTATGCGTATCTAATAATTCTTCCGAATGTTCATCAGGATCATGCTCCTCAGATGATGCATTTAGCGGAGCCTCTCTATCAACACCGTCCTCAGGCTCAAATTCACCGCTCGCTTTGTCCTCTATGGTCGGTATGAACGAGCTCTTTGTGTATTTAACTTTTCCACCTTCCTGCAAGAAATCAGAATAGAAATAAGTCATTATTCCAGAAGTGTTTCCTTCTGGCGAAGCTGCAATATCCAGGTAGCTATCGAAGTGATCGGTGAAGTTCTCCTGCAGAGTTATATTCACCTTCGGTACATTATTTATTGTAGCCTCGTACCGAATTTCAACCGCTTCTCCAGCAGGTACACTGAAATTACGAATTGTAAATGGCCGTTTCAAAGAATTCGTGAATTCCAGATCAAATCCGGTACAGCTCTCACAAGAAATACTTTCTTTATCGAGTGTCATCGAATCCGGCACAGTATCACTCAAAATCACATCGCTTATTGTAAAGCCACTCGTGTTTCGAAGAGTAATCTTGTATTCAACGCTGTCTCCCGGCATCAAAATATCTTCATTTATATCAGTGGCCACTTTGCTGGAACTGAAAAACGCATCATCATATTGAAGCCGAATAAATTCTTTTTCAGTCTTAACTTTCGGCTCTGCGATCTTCAAGTTTTTGCCAGAATTTTGAAGGCTATTTATCTCGTCGAAATGTGAAGTACTTGCTCCGCCTGCGAACCCTCTGTCATCTAATACAGAAAGTTTTCTAAACAAATTATCGTCATTACTAGTGCTCAAATTATCTCTTCTCATCTGCGGATGACTGATAAGGAGCTCATCTTTTAGATTCATATCTGGATCGATTTTCACACCCAAGTTCCCGACAAATGATCCTTCAGTATTTATTTTGCCTTTTTCATTGTAGAAGACGTAAATACTTCCGCTGGCATCGCTAACTACAATATCAGGGTCTTTATCATTGTTTACATCTCCGGCACGCAACATGTGGATTTGTTGGTCGAGTTCAAGTTTGAGATTCTCGCGCTTGAATTCACCTTCGTCATTCCAATACATGTCCACACAGATCACTTCATCAGCCCTACATGGCTCTCTGGCAGCTATCACAATGTCTTCGAATCCATTGTCGTCGAAATCGGCCGTGTCTTCGCTCAGGATTCCATTTTTGACGCTGATAAGAGTTCCAGCATCTTCGAAACGATTTAGAGCATGTTTGTTTCGTAGTAGTTTTACATCGCCATCCTCATAAGAAACCAGTAGGTCAGAAAGTCCATCATCATTGTAATCATACGGTCGAATTTCTTTTATAAGTTCAGTGCCATTCAAAATCTTGGTGCCGATTGTACGGTCAAATCCTGAATCAGGAATGTCGCGTGGCTCCAGAGAAATCGTAGCATCTCCGAGTAGTATTCCGATCTCAGACATATTATCTTTCATCGCCTCGCCGGCCATCATTCCAGAAGAGAAAAGCAGGATGTGCTTATTGTCATCTTCAAATCCAATCCCCTGAGTTGTATGTGCATGCTCTAGACTCAAGTAAGTACTTCCTGGGCTTTGCTCAGACGGTAGAGGTTGAGAAGTATCGGTAAGCGAATAGCTCACAGGATTTTTGCTCGAATTCCCATTGAAAGTTTTTTCCAATTGGAAGGTTGTTAGTCCAAGATGTGGCACGATATAAATTCCGGTGTTTAGTGAACCGGATGTTTTGAAATCAAATTTCTCATCCAAAATTCGCACATCTTTATCAAATGAAAAATTCATCAAAATCTCAGCAATAACATTCCCAGATTTCCAAATAGTCAGTCGTGGATAAGCCGCAAGTGAGTCGAGTTTCAGATCAAAGCTCTTGTCGATTACATTTATCTTGCCATCTGGAGTGACCGATAGAACTGTGCGACCATGCTCCGTGAGGTTTAGGTTTTCTTTGTGTTTTGCGGCACCAAATCTTTCGGCCTCAGTGAGAAGGTTTAGGAATATCCCCTCTTGAGTGAGCCCCGGATCTTCGATGTTCAGATACATTCGTCGAGTTGGGCTGACACGCATAAATACATCCAGAAGAATTTTATCTGTAAGAATATCCTTTACTGCAAACCGAGTAGGCTGCAGAGGATCATTTGCTGGGATCACATCGGTGTAGAGATAAGTAGTGTCAATATTCGAGATAAGGGCATTCCCTTTTACCTGAAGACGTTTTACAAAGCTCTCTGGGTCTTTGAGCAAGCTCACAACAGATTGAGTTCTGCCGCTGACCGCGGTCCAAGCAGCGAAGCTATTTTCTTCGGTTATATCCGCGCTGCCCGTGCCAAGCAGAGAGGCAAATAACACATTTGGATTGGCTGATTTAATATCTTCAAAATCAACTCGTTTTTTGGCATAAAGTCGAATAGCTGCAGGGGTGAGTTGATCATTGAAATCTTCTACCATTACGTGAATAGGTCCGCTTAGTTTTTTTGGTAATAGTTTGATTTCAACTTTCCCTTTTTTGGTTGGAATAGGATTTACAGTTTCTAATTCTGCAAAATCACTGGTCTCTGGCGTTATACTAAATTGCAGTAACCCTCCTGTTCCCTCAGAATTCAAAACAGGGTTTCCATATTTATCAAAAAGATTCGCACTCAAAGTGAGGGTTTCTCCTTCTTCTGTGAAGAGAGTGTCGCTGTCCGCTGTCAATTGTATAAACGCGGGGCTGAGCGGCTCAATCGCAATAGTAGTAACTCCAGGGTTAACTCCGACAGATTCAGCATGGATGATAAGTTTCCCAGCGATAGTGCTAGAGCGGAGCACCGCGGTCCCAAATCCACCTTCCATTTGAACCTCAGAATTACTTCGGATTACTCCCAGACTTTCATCACTAAGTGAAACATGTACGGCCTCATTGAATCCATCAAGTCTGATACCATCTTCATTTACAACTGTGATGCGCACTTCGGTGTCACTGCTCGCATCCGCTCGCATATCTGGATTTGTATGAGACAGCTCAAGGTTAATTTCTTTGTGCGACTCAAGATCCAGTAAGGCCGTTTTCAACTTCTCACCATCAGGCCCAAGTATATGGGCCTTCACCGTTATTTCGCCCGGCTTCTCCAAAGAGAACAGTTCTAGAGTTCTCTTCCCCTCACTAAATATCAGCTGCAACCCCTCCAGATTCTCGTCCTCATCAGCATTCCCTATTCGAACAGGTCCATCCGCTTCAACCTGAACTCTATAAACATCATAATTGGCAAAATTATCAAATTTATCTTTTAAATTTATATCAGCATCCACCCGAGAAATCACACCCGCTTGCAATACATTCGTCCGCGCCTCAATCTCAATATCCACAGGGTCCAAAGAATGAATCAGAACGGATTTGTCATCAGGCGCAATTCTCTTATTTATTACAATTGCACGCACGCTATAATTTCCAGAAGTTGGTTTCGAGAGTAGGGTGGTTATCGCAGATCCATCCACTACCTGTATAGTCTGCCTCTCAAGCTCCCCAAAACTATCATCTTCAACTATAAACTGAACAACACTTGAATTATCATCAAAATTAATTCGTCCAGCACTGTCCAAGATTTGCGCTTCAACAATTAAGTTCTCAGAAAGTTCACTTACCGGGATGACATCTTTTGGAATAATTATATCCGATACAAAAGTTTCATCGGCTTTTTTCTCGCGGAACACAACTTCTTTTTCGATAAAGTATCCCTCGATTTCGATTCCTCCATTACCTCCATCATCATCTCCATCGTCCGCACTTTCTCCCAAAATATCTTCTACTTGATCACCATCTCTAGATGAATTCGGATCTGTACCAAATAAAACTTCATCAGAATCACTAATTCCATCACCATCAGAATCCGCGTCCTCTGGGTCAGTCCCAAGGGCCAATTCTTCTTCATTAGAAAGTCCATCGCTATCCGTATCATCAGAGAGAGTTAGTTCTTCTTCTGGGGCATCCACAGTTTCAAATTCTCGATACTTGCCTTCATCTCGTTTATCCAGAGGATTCATGTTCCGCACGATTTCCTCTCCATCGGTAATGCCACCTTTGTCTGTGTCTGGGTCAAACGGATCCGTGCCATATTGGAAAGTCTCTGCATTGTCAGAAAGTCCATCGCCGTCTCGGTCAGCAGCTTGACAATCACTCACTTGGAATAAGTTCTGCACCATCATCGCAAATTCCGCTCTGGTGATCGGCTCAGCGAGCCAAGTCATGAAATCACCATTATTAACGATTTGAATATTGAACCAATTCGTAAATCTTTCTGTCGACAAATGATCAACTTCGGTAAATCTATTTTTAGGATAAAGTCCGTGTTCTTGGGACTCTATTATATAATTATAAAACCATGGCCTATCATTTCCAGAATAAGTGTTCGCATCAAATTTAGAAGAGTCCACCAGAGATGCAGCGGTTTCGATAAGCACTTTCGTAGCTTCTGCTCGACTTATATTATTTAGCGGCACAAAAAACCCTTCATAAGGTTCACCAAGATATCCGGAAACAATTCCGTCTATCTTTCCTTTCGCCACACAATACTGGAGTTCAGGGGTGATGTTTGTATCAGGGAAAGGGGCTCTTGAATAATCAGCATCTATGCTTTCTTTCACACTTTCACTAAATGCGCTACAGTCGATGCAGGCAGCCCCGAGATTTATCTTAACGAATTGTTCACGTGTTAGTTTATTACTTGGGCGGAACGTTCCATCGTCAAATCCAGATAAAATCCCACGAAGATATAATTCAATAATAGCTCGGAAGGCCTCATGATTTTCTGCGACATCTTTGAATAATAATGCCCCAACACGTAGAGGATGATATCCCGCAAAAAATTCTTGCGAATCCGAGAATTTATCACCATCTGTATCAGAAATTTCGATATCAGTTCCAATTACAAATTCCTGCATATTATCCAGTCCATCGCGATCAGCATCAGCAAATTCAGAAGCAAATACAGATGGCATAAATCTACCGAAGAATTTTTTGAGTCGGTTTTCATTTCTCGCGATCTCTTTTAAATTCACGATCACTTCTGTGAAGTCCACTTCTAATTCAATTTCAAATAATGCGATATTTTCTTCTGAGAAAATCACAAGATTACTTAGGATGTCATTTTTGAAAGAGACGGTATATCCAGGATTCAAAAACACATGTCCGTTTGCACTCACGAGTACAACTTTTCTACCCTCTGCATTTAGCACTTCAAAATTCTCCCCAGCTTCCATAACTTCAACTCCTTCACCAAGATTTTTAAATTCAAAAGAATCAGGATTCAAACTTATCTTCGCAATACTTTCATCGCTTCCTTTTCGATTCACAATTATATGCGAGACTTCATCTCCATTTGAAGCTATGAATTGTTTTTCAAATGAAGGGTCCAAAATTTGCAACTCACCAATCTCAGCATCGAGTCGAGCTACGATATTGCTGTCATCTTTTTTGATAATTATATTTTCCAGAATCTCTTCATCATATGTGACGGTTCGCTCTTTTGTTTCGTGAACATAAGTCACGAGATTCACTCGCTCCTTGGCACTGCGGATCGATAGACCTTGGGTGCGCTTGAGATCCTCTCTGTTTATAGGTGTGGCACTGACTATGATTTCGTCAGGAACTAATGTGCTGATAACTTTGAACTCAGCTTCCCCACGGATTAGTGCAGACTCGGTATATCCAACCGGCTCAAAAATTCTCTTCTCCTTTTCCGTCAAGAAAAGTTCGACTTGGGTGAAGCTGTCCGAAAGATTCCTTTCATATCCAGAAGTAGTAAGCTCCTTACCAGTTATTGTTATAAGAATTTCTTCTTTGCCATCTGCCTTCACAAGTCTGCGATCGACCGAAATATCCAGCAAGCTTGTGTTCTCTGCCCCGTCCAATATTCCATCTTTGTTTTTGTCAGGAGAGAATGGGGAAGTGTCTTCGCTATCAGCAATCCCATCATTGTCATAGTCTGGCTCCAGGGCGGTTTCGTCATCTGGTAAGTTCCCACAATAAGTTTCTGTGTCTCCAAATGAAACTTGTTCGGAGAGATCGTCAACCCACTCTACCATAGCTTCTAACCACTCAAATAATGGAAGGCCTTCAATCTGCATATTTGCGGCTCCGCCGCTTCCCTCTTCATCCTCCTCACTCTCAGCTCTGTCTGTCATGCTGTTTTCAATCGCGGCCTGCGCGGCACGCGCAGCCGCTCCCTCAGCCTCCAAGAATGGCTCGTCAGTTTCTTCTTCAGGGACTGCTCCATTAAATGAAAAATTATATCCACGCGAATCCCCATTCCCTACGAAATACATAACTTCATATCCTTTATCAGGTCTTTTTATAAATGGCCGCTCTTCTGGATTCAAAAAAGTCGTTAACATATAGCGGTGCTTCTCATCGATATCCATATTGACCCAAGCAATTGCATCTTCGATCATCTCACGGTTGAGCTCCTCATCAATAGTTTCAGCCAGTACATCGTCGAAGTTTTCTGCGCCTGGCAGGCTCGCGATTTCTTCATCTTTGGCCAGAAGCTCCTCCCGAAAATCATCCACAGATTCATATCGGAACAAATTCGGGTAAATAATTTTTTTATAAGCAAGGTCTTGTCCACGGAAAGTTGTATACCTTGGGCTATCGACTGGAAGGTCTCGTGTGATTCCAGATTCAACTTGCTGCATAATTGTGTCACTGGTTGGTTCTTTGTGTTGGACGACACTCGGGATAGTATGGGCTTGGGCTAGAGTAGGAGTGAGCACCGGATCTCCATTTGGGGCTGGGGTGCGAGCCACATAATGCCTGTCCATTGTAAATACCGCCTGATCAACTCTTTCCAAAGGATCATCAATTACAACAGGGCTTTCTCCATTCGCAAACAGATCCTCAGATACAATTTGATTTACAGAAATATCATAGTCCATTGCCTCGAGCAGATCTCCGAGCGTGTAATAAATGTCATTGATTGGATCATCCAAAATCGGTGGAAAAATTTCATCATACGGAGTGTATGGACTAGGTCTCGCACCGTTGAATAGTAGGAAATTATCTTTGTAATACTCGAGTGCATCTTCGAATTCATCTTCGTTATCCACAGAATCCCCAACTCCACTGAAATTAATCGGAGGATGCGGCGGTGTGGTTGTATTGTAAATTCCATCTTGTCCGAGCTTCCAAGTCACATCTGCTAGATTCTCCGCCCAATACAAATAAGTATTCGGCTGATGAGGCAAAGGCACTGGGATCAGCGGGTCTCCATAAAATCCAGAAGAAAGTTTGAAATCATAACAAGCCCTGTAATCCACTGGGATATCTTCTTCGATTTTCATTGTCCCCTTCTTGCTTCTTATCGGCCCCTTCGAATTATCAGGAAAACACCACTCTCTATTTTCAATATTATTTCCAAAACATCCTCCGTAGTCGTCTCCATCTTTTAAGTTGTCTGGATAAGTTTCATCTTCGTCATCTGTATCTCTATTGTAAATCCCAGAAGTCAGCGGATCATAAACACGATTAGTCTCTACGATCTTAGAATCCTCACAATTGCCGTCTCCAGTAGTTGAGCAGTCTTCATAAGTTCCAAGATAAAGCGAGCACTCAACTGCACTCTCAATCTCATGTGCAGGCTTACCCCAAATATATGGAGTCAAAATCATCGAGTGCTGCTTGATAGAATGATTCGTAAAATCAATTGGAATCGGCGGCGTCATAAATAGCGGCGTTTCAGAATTGTTGTCATGATCATATTTGAGACGCGCACTCACAATAACTTTTCCAATCAGAGGGATGTCTTCTTGAATTTCATCAACGACTCCATCAACTTTTCCTTCCAAGTATTCGTTTTGTGCACGGAGATAATTTTTTACAAACTCATCTTTTTTCGAAATTAGTCCAATGAGCGTATCTGTATCATTGCGCACAAGTCCATCACTTCGCATTCCACGAGCATTATATCGCCCAGTGTTTGTAGTCCAATTATTTGTATTCCCGAGATGTTTCTCAAACTGAGAATAATATTTTTGCAAATATCGATCTATAATCATTTTGGATTGAACATCTGGGAGGTCGCCGAAGTAACCTGATTCAGAATCATCCGGTTCTCCTCCATGATCTTCATCAAATTTGCCATCACCGTCATTGTCATTGTCAGCCGTCCCATCCTCATCGCAAAATCCATCTTCATCATCATCCCACTCTGGGTGGAAGATCTGTTCGCCAAGGGCAATAGCCATTATGTGTTCCAAATCTTCAGAATTCGGGTCAGGATCTCCGTAACAATTCGGGTCGTCCTCCCTTGGGTCTTCATCCTCACACATTGTTCGATCATAAGGCGGAATTATTCCCATCGAAAAGAGTAGGGCGCTTATCGGAGGAAAAGGGAACATCTTATTTTTGTAAGCTCCCTCCGTTGGGTTGATCGCTTTGCCCTCTGCAATCAAGTCTCCGAAAACATTTTCAAAATCCTG
The DNA here is from genome assembly GCA_018697675.1 of Candidatus Peregrinibacteria bacterium. GTDB lineage: Bacteria > Patescibacteriota > Gracilibacteria > UBA1369 > JABINC01 > JABINC01. Next base: position 94,385 of record JABINC010000042.1, on the reverse strand, counting down.
CTCGATTTGATTTTCTATATAACTTCGGATCCCATCTTTATCGAGATCCTTACAATCACGGTCATCATCTTTATTACACTCTCCCGGACAATTATCTCCATCCATATCTCCTGGGCCGTCCTCGTCCGTTTTGTCATCTCCATCTGCATTATTATCATCTCGCCCGTCCTCATCCACTGCCCCATCCCCATCATTATCCACACCTAATTCATCCGCCCCCAGCTCATCCAGCTCGCCATTGATCTCCGTGAACAATTCTTCAGCTAGCTCCTTGGTATACCTGTGATACGCGGTGTCCTCCATGTGATCTATATATCTCTGGTAGTTCGAGAACCCGAGTCTATTTATCACATTCTCTTCTACCACCTCATTTGCAATCAGCATTTTATTATCGAACTCATCAAACCCAGCTAGCCCCTTGTTGAACAAATGATTCTTGTCAAAAAATTGCGCTATCAATTCATATGCCTCCTCATTCATACAACTCCCATCATCAAGCCGAGTCTTTTTGCCTTCAACCTCCTCACAATCAATCTTGTATTCGACCGGCGAAGTTATAACTCCATGCCAAACCTCCGGCTGTACATCACGTGCCTCCTTATTTGTCTCAAAATCTCCGCTCTCAGGGTTATAAATATAAGCCTTCTCTTTGAAATCCGTGTATGGATACATCGACATGAACCGATTTCCATTTTTATTCACTACAGGAATCGGCAAATCCCCCACAATCTCCACTCCCACAAGTTTCGCAACTTCCTTGCCATTCCTCTCCCCTTCAAAATAAAGTCGCTCAAGCACAGAAGAAATATTCCGAGGATCTTCATCCGCTCCAACGGAAATAATCGCAGTTTTAGTATATGGCAATTTACTTTGAACATCTTCCGCATAGCGTTCAACTCTACTCCGAATAGTTTCCGCCGTCAGAGGAGCATAGTCTGCACTCAGCCCATCAAACCGCCGAAAAGTATCCAGTATCTCACTTTCCACCAAAATTGCCACCAGAGAATATTCCTCATCCGGCTCTTCACTGTACGCCGGACGTACGTTAACAAGCTGCGTCGCAATTAGCGTCGCAATGACCAGCAGAGATAACCATTTCTTACCCCATGCCTCAAAGACCTGTTGAATAGCGAGTGGTGGTCGCATATTTATTTTTATTTTTTGTTTTTTTTGATGACACCTTACGACTCCCTTTTTGGCCCTATTTTTGGACCTCGAGAATCTCCTTATTATTACGTTTTTGAAGGTGATGCCATCTTTTTGTTTTGCCCCTGCCATTTTCCAGAGGTACAAAACTCGCCGAAATTATACCCCAACCACCCTATTTCCGACAATGCAAAAACCACCTCATAATCTCTATCTGAAGCCAAAATCCCAAATTTTGGTTGACCATACGACTTTACATTGTCTCATCACACCTCCTCATCCATTATTACCTTTAAAAATCTCCCGCCGGCGGGAGATTTATACTTTCTTTGAATAAAATGTCAATTTTCGAGTTCTCACAATTCCTAATTGCAAGTGAGTTGCCAAATTCAAAACCTGACATACAGAAGCGGATTTTATGTATTTAGTCCAGAAACTCAATTGCAAAAGTATCAAAAAACGCTATAATTCGGCCTTATTAAGAAACCATAAAATGCCAACTGCAATAGAAGAAATGAGAGCTACAAAGCCTCCACGAGAGAGGTTGGAATATACACTTCCTCAACGTCTCGGACGAACAGTTCCCGTTGAGTTACAAGTGTCATTAAGGGAAGAGTTGTTTGAACAGGTATGTGAAGAAATGGCAGGAGATAAGTTGATATGCTTGATTGGTCAGAAACAAATGGGAAAAAGCACCCTTATTCGTAAAGTAATGGATGAGAATGGCTCGCCCACACTTTTGAATGTAATGGATTTGGAGAGAGTGCAGCCAAATGAAGCTATGACTTGGGTGGTATCATGCATAACTGAAACAGTAGAAGAGCTAGGGGCTGATATGGGATTATTGCCAAATCATATATTTAGAGATGACGATACCATGGAACGATATTTGGTAAGTCAAAGAATAAATCTATTTGAACTTATAGCTGATTCGGTAAGTGCTACAGGGAGACGAATAGATATAGGCATCTCAGAGATCGCACCCATGTATTTTGCTCCAGATCAAGAACTTAAAAAATTCATATCATTTCTTACAAAACTAGCTAAAATCCCAAATTTGTCAGTGACGCTTGATACTCATCCGATTCATCGTGTAGAAGAAATATTAGTAGGGGAGCTTGCCGATAGCGTTGTATTACATAGATTGGGGCCAATTTCCTTGGAGGAGATGCAGCCCTATTTAGATGCTTTAATTCAGGATGACCCAGACATAACATTCGCAGAAGATGCATATGGCCGGATGTATGAAGTGACCGGAGGAAGGCCAAATGAGATTGCAAAGGTGTTCATAAATATATTTGGCTTAGATGGGCATGACCGGGAAGTTCCGGCTGGGCCATATGAAATTTCAGTAGATGATGTAGATATTGGTTATTCTGAATATATAGGGACAGCAGAAGGTCGATATCTCAACCGTTTAGAAGAAAACATTAATCCATATATATCTTATCTTAGGGGATATTCAACCCCTGAAGAATTCAATCTCATAAGGAGAATTGCTTCGGAAGAAGTCCCCTTGGAGTCAGCAGGTTGCGATATAGAACGCCTAGTAGATTATGGTCTAATTGAGGTTGTAGATGATAATATTCGTTTTCGTGGAGAGATATGTCGTTACTTTTTTGAGAAAATGTTTTGTAACATGGGGACTCTGGCAATTGGGATTGACTTAAGAAGGGAGATTAGAAGGCTGATTGGAAAGAGGGAGAATTAGACAAATCACAAAAAGCCCACAGCTCCCATTTTTAGTGAGAAATGCGGGCCTTTCGCCCTCTCAAATTTTTATTTATCTAAAATCTCGTCTCTAAACTCATAATTTTAGCTCAAGATGCTTATTTGTAATAAGCGTACAAGTTATCATCTCCGGTGTTATCAGCTGTTGCAAGTGTGGTGTCAGGTGTAGGGACCGTTAGTATGCCGCCGGAGTAGTAGCCATCTGTGAATTTATCTGTTTCTGTATTAGCTACAACTATGAATCCATTGTCATAATCACGGTAATAATACATTCCAGCATCAAGACTAGCTTCAACTAGAGTTTCACCACGAGGATCCGTAGGAGTCACTCCTTTATCGAAGTAGGCAGCGATAGCTGTAATATCATCATTGTCACTTGGAGTTTCTAGAGGCACCCAAGCCCCACTTGTGTTTGGATAAGCTTCATGGTCTTGGTTGAACATCTCAACCGCATTCGAAATATCAGCAACGTCCGACACTCTCTGCGCATCACGCGCTCTAGCCGGCCCAGAAGTGATAGTCGGTAGGAACACTACAACGAGTATTCCAATGATCGTTATAACGATCAGAAGTTCTATCAACGAGAACCCCCTCCTAGGAAATTTCATAAGAAAAAAGGTTAATTAATGATTTGTTTAAAATAAATACAAGCGCACTCAAAGAAAAGATAAAGATTTATCTAGTCTTTCAAGATTGCATAGATCTCACCAGTAGTTTCATCAACTGCTGCTTCAAAGCCAGTAATGATGCCACAAGTAGTATCATCGATCATACCCATGGTATCAGAATATGTACCTTGATGATAATTATCAGTAGATTTATTATTTTCCATTTTGGCTGCAACTATATAGCCTTGTTTAGTGTCACAAGTCTCATAATGATAGACTGTGCCAGTGCTAGGATCGGCAGGTAGGTCATTAGAATCAAAGTAAGATTCTAGACTTGCAGGGAGAAGATCAGATACGGCATCAGGATAAACCCCAGTGTCTTGGAAATACATTTCTAGAGCTAGGGAAGCATCTGCGATATCAGAAATTCTCTGCACGTCACGTGCACGGGATGGGCCAGAAGTTATGGATGGTAAGAAAGCTACAACCAAAATCCCGATGATCGTGATCACTATAAGGAGTTCGATCAGCGAGAAAGCTTTTCGTGTGTTTTTCATATTCCTAATTGTTAGGTTTTATTTTTATTTTTACTACGAAGGAAAGTTTAGCAAATCCGCATCTGTTTCGTCAAATGCACTTGTTGAATTTAAGTTGACGTGGAGGGTAGTCCTACAGAGCCTCCGCCAAATTTGTGAGGGACATGATTGGCTGCATGATAGCAGTTACGAGGAGTCCGACACTTCCACCGAGGATCACAAGGATAAATGGTTCCATGAGTTTTGCGATGTTCTGGGTGATTGCTTCAACTTCATTATCATAATAATCAGCGATTTTATCCATCACCGAGGCCAGCTCGGCACTCTGCTCTCCAACGGCAACCATGCTCACGACGAGTGACGGAAAAAGAAGTTTGTTTCCGGCGAGGTTTTCTCCTAGAGGAATACCTTTTGCTACATCATCTGCAGCGATAAGGATTCTTTTTTTGTAGACATCGTTACCGACCGCTTCTGCATCGATCTGCAGAGCTTTTACAATAGAGATTCCACTTGAAATAAGTGCACTCAAAGTGCGGGCGAATTTTGCAAGAGCGATCATACGGAATAATTTTCCCATTACGGGTAGTCGAAGTAACATTGAATCAAAATACCATCTTCCGAGAGGAGTTTTTTTTGCAAATCTGAGTATGAACACGGCAGCTACTAGCGCTATGAGTACGATAAGCCACTGGGCTTGTACAAAAGTAGAAAAGGCAATTAGCCATCTCGTAATCGGTGGTAAATCCATGCCGGCTTCGGTGAATATTTTCCCAATTTTCGGAATAACCATCACCATCATAAGCGTGATAACAACTCCCAAAATGATAAGCACTATAATAGGGTAGATCATCGCGGCCTTGATCTGAGCAGCGAGCTTTGTGTTTTTTTCTGTCTCACGATTTATTTTTTCAAAAATATCATTGAGTTTTCCGGATACTTCGCCGGCATTCACCATACCAATTTGTGAATTCGTAAATACATGAGGATAGTCTTCCATGGATTGAGAAAGCTTTTTACCTTTTTCGATGCGCGAGGCGAGGCCGAGCGTAACTTTGCGAAGTTTCACATTATCAAATTCTCCTGCAATTGTGCGAAGAGCTTTAATCAGTGGTACTCCAGCATTTAGAGTTACCGAAAGCAATTGGAAAAAAGTCATCTTTTCTTTCATTTTGATCTTTGTGAATGATTGCATCCACGCATCTAACCTTTTATATGTATCTATAAGAAAATTCCCAGTTACTTCTATATTAAGGTCTTCGTCAAAAGACTGTCTTTTTACAGTTCCACCAGATTTACCGATTTCAAATAAAACTTCTTCTTTGTTTTCTTCTGAATTGTTAGTAATTTTTTGTTCCATTTAAATTAATTGTTTTCTTGAGATGGTTCAGGTTGTTCCGGTTGAACAGAAGGCTGCTCTGGAGATGTCTCGCTTGATGGTGTTTGAGGAGCTGCAATAGGTGCGGCAACAGTAGTATCATTGCCATCTACACGGATATGTCGAGCTACGCGGTACACTTCTTCGAGCGAAGTCAGGCCTTTCAAAGCTTTGATAATTCCACTTTGTTCTAGAGTTAGCATTCCCTCTTCCATGGCAACTCGCTGAATATCTAGAGTGTTTGCGCGGTCGATAATCATACGGCGAAGTGGGTTACTCATAGTCATAAGTTCATAAAGACCAACTCGGCCGATATATCCAATATTCCCACATTGTTCACAACCAGTCGGACCATAAAAAGTCCTTTCCGGCGGAAGATCTCCGGCGGCATTCGGACTCAAAGTGCTAATCGAATAATTTACCATATCAGCCGTTGTAGGATCAATTTGGATTTCTTGTTTACAATTTTGGCAGAGCTTACGAACAAGCCTCTGTGAAATTATAGTATTGATTGTAGCAGTGAGTAGAAAAGGCGGAACACTCATATTTAAAATACGAGTAATTGTCTCAACTGCGGAATTTGTATGAATTGTAGAAAGTACCAAATGTCCGGTAAGGGACGCTTCGATAGCAGTTCCAACGGTTTCTTCATCACGGATCTCACCAACCATTATAATGTCCGGATCTTGGCGAAGTGCGGTACGCAGTCCACTTGCAAAGGTATAATCAATTTCCGAATGAGTTTGACTTTGGTTCAGTCCATCCATTTGGATTTCCACCGGATCTTCAATTGTCAGAATATTTACTTCTGGTTTGTTCAAAATATTGAGAGCGGCATACAGGGTGGTTGTTTTACCAGAACCAGTAGGCCCAGTTGTAAGAATAATTCCGTTCGGTAATTCAAGTGCATTTCTGAGATTCGCGAAGCTACTTGATTCAAGCCCGAGCTCCTCAAGAGTAGGAATATTTTTCGATTCTTCTTGGATACGCATTACGATTTTCTCACCATTAATAGTAGGTAAGGTCGAGACACGCAGATCCATTTCTCGGTTATCTTCGGTAGTCACATGAGCACGCCCATCTTGCGGAATTCTCTGCTCATCAATTTTCAAATTCGACATAATCTTTACACGCGACACAACTGCCGGATGAATATTATGTGGGTATTCAACGATTCTCCGCAGAACTCCATCTACACGGTACCGCATTCGAATTGTGTTTTTCGAAGGTTCGATATGAATATCCGAAGATCTCATCTCGATCGCATGAGCAATTGCATTCATCACAAGCTGCGGAATATTTCCCGCTATGATTGAGTTTTGCAATTCTTGTACTCTAGATGTAGTTGCTACTTGGTTCATATCTACTTGCGGTCAGCCGCTTAAAAATTACATTTCAGTTTCACCCTGGTAATAAACATTGAGTGAAATTCTGTAGTCATAAAGTTGTCCATCATCTGCATCTCGGAAAGTCACATCGATAGATTGGATATCCATAAGTCGAGTGTTGCTCGAGAGAGCTCCAGAGCTTTCTACAAATTTCAAGAAATTCATGAAATTCCCTTTTGAACTTGTGATGCTAAGTGAGACTGGTAGAACTGTGTATCCTTCTGTAGAAGTTGCTCTTCCGAAAATCATATTCTTAACGAAAATCTCATTTTTGGAAAAATTATTTCGGAAAAAGTAGTCATCGATGAAGCGCGTGAAGTTTGTCTTCTCTGCTTCAAATGGGAATACTTTGTTCAATTCAGCTAAGTGCGATTTGCGCCGTTCTGTATAGAGTTCGGTCTTGCTTGTGTAGTCGACAGTTGCATCGCTCAAATTTGCAGAGAGCATGGTTTCTATCGATTCAAGTTTTGCGATATCGGATTTAACTGTGTATAGCTCACTTAGGTATACGTATGAGAAATATCCCAGTACGATGAACAGTATGGCACTCAAGATGACAAAGAATCTGTTGTTCTTTTCATAGAGCTGCTTGAGTTTTGGGTTTATGTTTTTTGTCATGGTAATTATTCAAGTTTTAGATCAATAGTAAGAATTCCTTTGAAAGAGTCGTTTTGCTCTTTTGACTTGGTAAAGCTATCCATCTCGATGTCTGTGAACATGTCTGAAGTTTCAAAAGCATCCAGAAGATCAGCACTCAGCGAGAAGTTTTTACCGTCGTCCGATAATGTTTCACCAATTATTGAGATCGCATCATTTTTGCGATCCAGGTTGTATGAAGAGTAGAAAATTTGCCCCACATTTCCTTTTAGGAATTGGTTAGCAAAAAGTTGATCAACTGACTTTGTAACGTTCTCAATTTCCTCGATTATTTCAGACCACTTGATACGATCTTTCCGGATCGCAGCTAACGCTGCGAACCCACTCGCGTTACTATCTGCAAGAATATCAGCCATTTCCTTGAACTCGTTATCAGTCATCGTAGGAGGCTTGAGTTGATTTAGTTTTGGCTTGATCGTTTCGTTGTCTGCGAGTTTTGATACAGAACGCATGAACACAACTTTATCCGGATCATCCCCATCACTCGCGGCCGCAATATCTTCGCGGATACCTGATTTGAGTGCAGCTTTGAATTCTTGTGGATGAGATTTGCCTTCTTCAAAATGAGGAGGTAGATTATCAGGAATTGATTTGTTTAGAAGTTTCTCAGAAGCGAGTAACAGATCTTCGCGCATCTTCGCTCGTAGTGTCTGGAATTCACTTTCCAATTTCGCTTTCTCTTTTTGAGACACTAAATTTGATTTAAATAAATTCACTTTATGAAGGTATGAGTCCGCAGTGTACAGGTAGTCATCTAGTGACAATTTCGCAAGCGCATAATTTTGCTTGCTCACCTCTGACTGTAGATCTAACACTTGATCATATGTCGAAACTCTCTCTTGTACAGGATTCTCCCCGAGTACTGTAAAAGTCGGAGACAATTGGCTGTACAGATAAGCACAGAGTAGAAGTCCAGCAAGTACAATCACTTTCAGTATATTTACTCCAAGTGTCGGTTTTTTATAAATCAAAAGATCCTTATCATTTTTCTTTGGTTTCAAAATATTTTTCTGCGAAGTCGAAGCATTCAAACTATCGATAAGCTTCCCATCAGTTTTCGTCGAGTTATCTTTTTTCGGGAAAAGATCTGTGAAGACGTTAGAGTCTTTTTTCTCTGCTACAGGCTTTGCCTCTTCCTTCTCTATTTCAATAGGCTTGCTCCCACCGCTTGCCTCAATCTTTAATCCAGCTCCAACGGTCACAGGTTCTTTCACATCCTTAGTACCCATCAGACCAGTTCCAGCTTCCGCCTTAGCGGGTTCCATCCCAACCGTAGGTTTTTGTGTAGGCACCTGAGATTCAATTTTCACATCATTCTGAGTCTCGTCTGCCTTTTTCTTTGAAAATTCAAACATGTTTTTGGTTTTTATTTCATTTAAATCTAAATATTCTAGCAGAAAAACGCCTTTTTCTCAATACTCTATTAAAAAGTAAAAAAAGACCTTGGGTTGACTTCGGGGTGGTTTTATTGCAGGATGTCATTTTCAAGCCTCAGTGCCAGCCATAACTTCTCTTGGCTGCCAACATGGAAGCTCTTCCCCATCTTCTTGCTCTCCGCCTTCAAGCTCTTCAAGAATCCTGATCATTTCCTTTCCTACAGTCACTTTTGCAGGAACGGATTTAAGCAACGTTCCTATCAGAGGGTAGATTATGAAAAGAGCGCAGAACACTTTAAATGCAGTTTCTGCAGGCACTCCTTCTCCTTTGGAAAATTCATAGGCGAAGCACTGAGCAATTAAACTTGATAGTACTCCCAAAACAGCGAGATTTTTGAATAAGTCAATTCTATCCATAGCTTTTTTTATCATCTCTGCAGTCAATCCATTTTCACTTAGCTCTCTTAAAATTTCTTTTCTTTTATCATCAACCGTTATCAATAAATCTTTGATCTTTTCAGGGGCTTCATCTTGCAGGATACGGTCTGAGATTGCGAAATTCAAAGATGACAAGTTATCCATGTTAAATGTTAAAAGAGGACCTTTATACACATCTTTTAGTATTTCTAAATCTGCCCTTAGAGATTCTACCTTGGTTGCAATTGCGGCAGGTATACCTGCATCTTTTGAGCTCTCCATTCTTGAAAGCATTTCTAACATAACTTCTCCAAATCTTTGGGATGATATTTCAGTCATTTTTTGATATTTTTAAAATCTAAGGGGTAATTATACTCAATCAAGCCTTGATGTCAACCATTGGTTCAGCAAAAAACCCTAGCAAATACTACATCTGCCAGGGCTTTTAATTTTTGAGTTTTAAGCGAAAACTTACGCTAGTTCTACAGTAGCACCTGCAGCTTCTAGGTCAGCTTTTAGCTTCTCAGCTTCGTCTTTAGCAACTCCTTCTTTAACTGCTTTTGGAGCTCCGTCAACGATGTCTTTAGCCTCTTTTAGACCAAGACCAGTGATCTCTTTAACCGCTTTAATTACAGCGATTTTAGATCCACCAACTTCTTTAAGAACAACGTCGAATGCTGATTTTTCAGCAGCTTCTTCATCACCACCGCCTCCAGCAGGAGCAGCAGCGACAGCAACAGGGGCAGCAGCTGAGATACCGTACTCTTCTTCCATGAACTTAACTACATTGTTAAGTTGTACGATATTTAGTTTTTCGACAGCATCGATAACTGTCTTTTCTTCCTTAGAAAGCTTGATAGCTTCTTTTGTTTCTTCAGTCATAATGTATATGAGTTAGAAAATATTTTGGTAAATAATTATTTTTATTCAGGTTTTTCTTCTTTAGACGCTTCAGCGTCTTCCTTTGGAGAGTCTTCAGATTCCGAAGCTTCTGCCTTAGGGGTTTCTTCTGCTGGTTCTTCAGTCTCCTCTACAGGCGCTTCTTCAGCAGGTTTACTCTTAGCATACTCAGAAAGTGCACGAGCAAATCCTGAAAGTGGGCTTCCAAGCATTCCAGCAAAACTGTTGAGTGGGCTTTGAAGCATTCCAACGAATTTCGCGAGTAATTCCTCTTTTCCAGGAATGTCTGCAAGCTCATCCGCACCTTCTTTCCCGAGGAATTGACCCTCTAGGAAAAGTGCAACAAGTTCCATTTTTTTCTTTTTCTTATCTTGTTGTTTAACAAGTTTTGCACCAGTTACTTCATCCGGAGAAAATGCAAGTCCAATACTACCTTCCAGTGCGGCAGGGTCTACATCATATCCAGCTTCCTTTGCTGCAAGACAGATAAGGGTTTTTTTCGCGATCTTGAATTGAACATCATTTTCACGAAGTTTGCGACGAAAATCCTGAGATTCCATCACAGTCATACCATTTGTTTTTGCAACAGCAATTGACTTGGCGCTCTTGAACTCTTCGATCAGAGCCGCAAGAATTTCCGCCTTCTTTTCTTTCGTTATTGGCATAAGTCTAATATTAAATTATTAATTTGTTACTTAGAGGATATAGTCCAAAAAAAAACTACGATTCGAGATCGTAGCGAGTTAGACACTGCCTGTGTAAGCAGTACACCAGGTGGGTATTCCATCATACCACTTCCAGGCGATCAATATGTCTATCTCGGCGGGTCTTATTGCTTTTGCCAGTTCCACTGGCTAAAAGCTGCCTGCTGTCTACGATTCGAGGAGGATTATATAGGCAAAGAGCTAAAAGTCAAACGAATTTCGAACAAATACAATAAATCCCGTGCCGTCACTTTTTTTGGAATACCGTATGGGTTGCATACCAAGAGGACAGAGATTTGCGATGATTGATATTTCAAGTTTTTTTAAAAAAACGAAGACTGCTTTGTAGGAGGGAATAACGAGTTCTTGACTCCTCAGAGGGGTTACATCTTCTACAACAATTGTATCTAGGCCATCAGTCCCTGCAGGGAAAATATTTCTCAGAACCATTGATGCCGTATCTTCATCAACTTTTTGCCATCTTAAAGGGATAATTGGAATTCCATCTTCATCTTTTTCAGCAGTTGGAGAGAAGTGGAGTCTATTCTCCATCGCTATTAAAAATTCAGGGTGATATGGAGTGGCTTCATTCAATTCTGTCACGATTCCATCAACAAAGTCAGGGGTTATATCAAATACAACTGATAAATTTTCTTCGACAGGGCTATCTTTGAACATAGTATCAAATTGACAATCGGCAACTCTTTCCGTTGACCCTGAACAACTAACGCTTAAATCCCCTCTTCTCTTACCAAGAAGACAGCCAACTGCACACCTTCCGCTTGCCAGTCTTTTCAAAAGAATTTTGACAGATGGCCACTCTAACCTGAGTGCTGAGGGTAGGTCATCTTTAGGTAGTCCGGTATCACATACTTGACTCTCTTTGACAATAACAGGATGTTCTTCTAGTCTAGCGATCGGTGAAGTAGATTAAATTTTACGAGACACAATTATGCCACTTGAAGCTATAAAGTCAACTATTTCTGAGCATCTTGATTCAACTCCAGAGGGTCGCATCCCACTTATCCTGATAATTGGGCCAACTGCTGTGGGCAAGACAGAGCTGAGTATTGGCATTGCCAAGGCTTTTGACGGTGAAGTGATCTCCGCGGACTCCCGCCAGGTTTACAAAGGTATGGATATCGGGACGGACAAAATCACCCTCGAGGAAATGGACGGGGTCCCTCATCACATGCTCGACATGGTAGAGCCAGATGAAGAATTCACGGTCTATGATTTCAAGAAAGAATGTAATCGCCTGATCCCAGAAATTTCCGCTCGAGGACATATGCCGTTTATAGTAGGTGGTACCATGCTTTATTCGGATGCAGTTGTGAAAAATTTCGACTTCGCCGGAGTTAAACCGAATCCAGAAATTAGAAAAGAATTAGAAGGGATTTTAGAACGCGAGGGCAAAGAATTTCTCTACAAGAAATTACAAGAATTAGACCCAGAAGCAGCCAAAAATATCCATCCAAACAACACGTATTACGTTATGCGCGCTATTGAGAAAATCCTCAACAAAGACGCCAAAAATCCAGAGCCAAAACCACACAATTATCATGTCCTTAAAATCGGCCTAATTCGGCCAAGGGAAGAGCTTTACAGTCGCATAAATACTCGTGTAGAACAGCAATTAAAAGACGGAAAACTCGAAGCTGAAGCTAAAGAAATGATCGAAAAATATGGAGAGAACGAACGTTCAATAACAGGTCTCGGATATCGGCAATTCATCCCTTATTTCAATGGCGATACAAAACTAGACGGCACCTCTTACACCCTCGAAGATGTAAAATCTCATCTCCAAAAAGAAACTCGAAACTTCGCCAAACGCCAGTTAAGTTGGTGGCGAAAAGACAAAGATATTCACTGGTTTGAGGTTGGATAAATTAAGCAGCATCTTTCCATATTTGCCGATATGGAATTTCTTCATCTTTGAGTTCAAGCCAGCCTTTTTTAGCGTATTCGACTACGGATGGAGTTGCTTCCGGGCGCGTTGCTTTTTTCTCACCGTCAACCCCAACATAATGGAGGAGATTTGCCACGGGCGGGCGATTTGGAGGTAAATCATTGTGTTCAAGAATTTCCTGATCCCAACTTTCTAATAGAAAACGTATCGCTAGCATAAAACGATGGTGAGTAATGACAAGAATGCATGGAGAAGGTTTTCCACTTTCAAGGCCTCCATATCTATTTGAAAGTGTATCCAGACTCTCTCTACCTCTATCAATTACGTCTTCCATACTCTCACCACCTTCATGCCTATACTCTAGAAGTCCCCTTTGTTTAAAATGCCAAGCATATCTAGGATTGAGTACAGCATAAATCAAAGGATCTCCATCATCAATTCTTAAGCCCATTTCTTGTTCTCTAAATTTATTATCTATATTCCCTCTTCCTCTTAACTTTGGACATCCATGAATTAGGCCCTCATATGATTGTACCGTGCGTATTTGATCAGGGAGGATAACTCTTTCTGGAAGTATTCCATCTAAATATTCTTCCAAACCTTCACCGACTTGAACCCATTGCTCAAAACCTTTTTTAGTCAGAGGTGTTTTCTTGTCATTGCCAAGCAAAGGTGCAAATCGTTTATCATCCTTCATGGCTTGAAGTGCATTTAATGCCATTTGTGTCAATCTATCACTTGGAAAAGGCTTGAGGTGATTTGGTAGCTGTACTCGACCAGGAAATAATGACGCTTTGACTTGCAGATTTGATTCAAGTGCTGAGAACTCATCGTAAAATAGTCGGGAAAAGTCTCTATATCCAGGAATATCATTACTATCTATTTCCACAAATACAGATTCCCCATGTCTGCCAAATAAAACATTGTCCGGATATTTTTGCATAAAAAATTATTATGAGTTGATATTAAAGTGGAAGTGCGTAAAAATGTCAATCGCAAGCCATTTGGATATGCTAAGACTTCTTTCAAAGAATCCTAATATATAGAATATGAAATTCTCAAATCTGATCATAATCTTGCTTTACAACCTCTCATTGATTTTGGGAGCGCTTTTCTTTGATCTCAGAATGGAAGCAGTGCTTTTAATGTATGTTCTTGAAAGTGTTCTATATGTGGCTGCAGCACATTTTTTGAAAGACAATTCAAATCAATATTATGGAGTGGAAGATAAGGCTGAAAAATTCGCATTTTTCAAATTATCTGGACTTTCATTTTTACAAATATTTCTTGTTTTTGTGATATTGCTTTTGACCATATATACAGTGGGGCCAAGCGTTGCAATAATTGAGACTTTGTATATCCCAGCTGCAATTTTAGGTGTTTCATTTTTGATTAAATTTTTGAAATCTTTGAAAGCAAACAGGGAGCTAGAGAAAAAAGACAATCAAGAGAGTATGAAAGAATGGATGTTTCGATCATTTCTTCCATTGAGTTTGTTTTTTGCAATAATGCTATTCGGTAATAGTGAAATTTATCTTCTCGCAGCATTTATTTTAATAGTTTTGAAAGGAGTAATTGATCTTTACTATGAATGGAAAGATATTTGTGATGTTAAAAAATAAAATCCATAACTTATGACAACTTTTGACAAACTTGTAGAACTTTCAAAGAGGCTCCGTGCTCCGGACGGTTGTCCGTGGGACAGGAAGCAAACCATAAAATCTCTCGCAAAATGCATAGAGGAGGAGTCTGGCGAAGTCCTGGAAGCAATAGAAAAAGAAGATCATGAAAACTTAAAGGAAGAGCTTGGGGATCTGTTTTTTTCGATGATTATGATGATGAATGTAGCAGAGGATGAAGGGCATTTCACAGCCACTGATGTTTTCAAAGCAATTGGAGAAAAAATAGTCTCTCGCCACACATGGGTCTTTGGCGACGACAAAGTCGAGACTGCAGAAGAGGCTCTTGAACTTTGGAAAAAGAACAAGAAGAAAAATAAGAAGAAAAAGAGCTAATCCTTTGAGAAATACTCCACCCCATCTATTCCTATAAAATCACTATCCTGTGTCCACAGGGTTGCATTGAAAAATCTAGCTGTAGCAAGAATAATCGCATCGGCCATGGGGAGAGCGTGTTCTTTTTGTAGATGTGCCGCTGTAACTGCAAGTTCTTGATCCAAGCCGATAATCTGTCCCTGACTCATTGTCATAAGTCCTTTGAGGGCTTTTTCTTCCCCTACAGAAAAAAGTAGTTTCTTGTAAACCTCGAAAACTACAACACTAGGAACTATTAACCAATCGGTGTTTTGAATTGCATCCATAAAGTTCGCGGCATTTTCTGTGCCACCAAAATATTCTAACCACGCCGATGAGTCTACGACATTATTCATAATTCTCTGTCAGGTTCTCTAATAACTGTTGTATCAATTCCTTTAAAAGCTCCCATCATTTGTTCTATAGGTACAATGGGTACAACCTTTAAAATTCCGCCCATTCGGATGAGTTCACACTTCATTCCGGGTTTTAAGTCCATGCCTTCCCTAATATCCTTTGGGATGACAATTTGAAATTTCGGAGATATTGTTACTGGCGTCATACGAGATGGTTATCGATCTACATTTCGTATTATATATGATTTTTTGTAATACGGCAATGAAATATCATAAATCCTCCTATTGTTTTTTTGTGCTCTTGTGGTATTTTTAAAGTCGGAGAAAAATAATAGTATGAATAGGTGAAATTTAAGGCATAAAAAATTTAAAAAATTTAATTTATTTAACATACAAAATGTCCGTAACCGGTAAATTATGGAACTTACTCTCAGAAAACAAATCGGAGCCATTACTTAAAAGACTGCTTGAAGTCAGAGATCTCGTGAGCGAAAAGGATGTGCAAGCATTCATGAAAGATACGACGACGTTGCATGACCCATACGGGTTAAAAGATATGCGAAAAGCAGTTGATCGGATCAAAGAGGCGACAAACACGGGCGAAAAAATCATCATTTTTGGGGATTATGACGTGGATGGGATCTCAGGAGCAGCTATCTTGGTGCATACGCTTGAGCGCTTTGGGGCAAATGTCTCTTATCGTCTACCACACAGGGTAGATGATGGATATGGTCTCACCGATGATTATATAGAGGAGTTTCACAAAATAGGGGTAGGCCTTGTGATCACAGTTGACTGTGGTATCTCGTGCAAACCACAAATTGATCTAGCTGCGAAGTATGGAATAGAGGTGATTATTACAGATCACCACACTCTGCCTGCAGATTTCCCATATAATGCATATGCGATACTTCATCCACTTCAAGAAGATTGTAGCTATGAATTCCCTCATCTTTCGGGAGCTGGAATGGCACTGAAGCTCGCGAGTGCACTTCTCAAGGATCGTCTTTCAAAAGAAGAATATGAGAGAGAAGTTGATGAACTTTGTGATTTCGCTTGTCTTGGGACTGTGGCTGATTTGGTTCCGCTAAAAGGTGAAAACAGGGTCATAGTGAAAAAAGGTCTCCGCGGAATTCAACTAGGTCGCTGGCCTGGGATTCAAGCTATAAAAGAAGTGGCAAAAATTGATATGAATGCCGGTGAATGGAATGCGGATGTCATAGGATATGGACTTGGGCCGAGGATCAACGCGGCAGGACGAATTTCAGAGGCCTCTTATGCTTTGCAGGCACTTCTTGGAAAAAAAGACCCAGATAAATTTGCCGCAAAACTTGAAAAATTAAATGAACAGAGAAAAGAAATGACATACAAGGCTCTCGGCGAACTCAACGATCTGATAGAAACTATGCCTCCTGATAAAAAAATCATCATTGCTAATTCGAAAGATTGGCACACCGGAATTATAGGTCTGCTAGCGGGTAAAACAGCTGAGCGGCACAAAAAACCAGTGATAATAATGGAAGATCGTGGCAATGAACTTGTTGGCTCATCTCGTTCTCCGAAGTTTTTCTCAATGATAGAAGCTCTTACAGAAGTGGGCGATTTACTTGAGAGTTTTGGAGGTCACAGGCAAGCCGCAGGATTCACAATAAAGAAAAAACATCTGAAAGATTTCACAAAAAAGATAGAAAAAATAGCCGAAGATAAATTAAATATCACACAACTCAAGCAATCCCTCGACATAGATACTATGACCTCGCTTGCAGAGTTGGATTGGAGTGCGCTTGAGGATATAAAATCTCTTGCTCCATTTGGAGTAGGGAACAAAAAGCCACGTTTTTTACTCAAAGATGTGGAGGCTCGCAACGTATATTGTATCGGTGCCGACAGGCAGCACCTCCGATTTGATGCCTTCCAAGAAGAAGACCTCCCAGAGGGTGGAAAATCTTCGCGTGGTATTCAAGTTATTGGCTTCAATATGGGGGATTACGCCCGTGATCTATATGATGGCCGAAAGATCAATCTGGTCGCTCATCTCGACAAAAACACCTGGAACGGTGACACATTTCTCCAACTCCGATTGGTTGATTTTGAAATTTAGTCTCAAATGATTCATCTGACAGAATCTACAAATGATTTCCCTTTGCAAACGAGGGGAGAGTTCGTTATAATCCATCCTTCTTTTGGAGGGCATAGAGCCTTTACAGGAAGCTTATAATCAAGTATAATTACATAATAAAATTTTAAGAAATGGCAGTGGATCCAAATGCATTACAGCAAGTTATAGATAAGCTAAAGTCGAGTCAGAGAATTCTGATTACGCCGTCATCTCCAGCAGATGGGGATTCAATCGGTGGGGCTCTATCGCTATATCTGATTCTTCGAAAGCTTGGCAAGGAGCCGACGGTTGTTATGTCAGATGACATTCCTGAGTGTTTCGCATTTCTTCCGAGAACAGATGAAATTCATCAGGAACTAGAAGGGATTCGAGATTTTGTAATTACGTTGGATTGTAAAGATGCAGAGGTAGATACGATCAAATATCAGGTAGAGGAAGGTATTGTAAATATTATCGTGACTCCAAAAACAGGGCGATTTCGAAAAGAAGTTGTTGGTTTCAAAGATGGAGTTGAAAAGTACGATGTGATTGTAACGATAGATGCAGGTGATATTCATCAGATGCGAGAGCTTTATGATGAGAACAAAGAAATGTTTGAACAGCTTCCAGTTATCAATATCGATCATCATGCATCAAATTCACATTTCGGAAATATTAATTATGTAGATATCGAGTCATCTTCTACAACTCAGGCTATGATGCCAATTATAGATGCCCTCAATGACACGGGGACGGAAATGATCGATAAAGATATAGCAACTCTGCTTTTGACAGGATTGATTACGGATACGGGTTCATTCCAGCATTCGAATACAACTCCAGAAGCATTTGAAGTCGCATCTAGACTTCTTGATCTTGGGGCAGAGCAGCAACAGATTATTAAAAAAGTTTATAAGACAAAGAGCCTTTCAACATTGAAATTATGGGGGAAGGTACTTTCGAAAATTCAGTATGATGAAGAGCACAGGCTTGTTTGGTCGGTGATCACAACAGAAGATCTTTTGGAAACAAATTCTACAACAGAGGAGTCAAATGGAATTATCGATGAGCTCATGACAAATGCACCGGGAGCGGAATTGGTACTTCTTTTGAAGCAAAAAACAGATGATTTGGTTTCAGGATCAGTTCGCACAAATGTTGACAATGTAGACGGAAGTGCATTCGCGGCCATATTCGGCGGAGGCGGTCATGTCCGCGCAGCTGGATTCAGAATTCGAGGCAAGGGTATTGAGGAGGCAGAGAGTGAAGTAATAGCTGCGGCAAAGAAATTTCAAGCAGAGAGATTAGCCCTCGATCCAGGAGCTGCACCAAAGATGGAAGAGGTCGTAAAAGAAGCTGAGCAAGTTGAGATTCAAAAAGAAACGGTTAAGTCAGAGGAAGTAGTTGATAAGTTAACGCGTAATTTCTTCGAAAAAGAAGGTGAACAAGTGGCGGTGAATGAGCCGGTCCCAGTCCCAGTAATTGCGCCAGTTGCACCAACTCCGACAACGATGCCACCTATTCCACCTACGCCTGTTACGCCGCCAATCACACCTACTATTTCTGTGCCACCAGTAGTTCCACCTACAATACCAACTCCACCACCAGTGGTGCCACAAGCACCGATGCCTCCAGAAAAAACAGTAGAAGAAAAAGCCAAAGAGGTAGCAGAGATGGTTAGTCAAACTCCAGCTCCGATAGTTCCACCAGCACCAATGGCACCAATTACACCGACGCCAGTTCCGCCTCCAATGCCAACTCCACCGCCAGTGGTACCACTAGCACCAATGCCATCAGCGCCTCCTGCGCCACCAATTACGCCATCTGCACCTCCAGCTCCACCAGCACCTCCAATGCCACCGGCACCACCTACACCTCCAATGCCACCGGCACCACCTACACCTCCAATGCCAACCGTGTAAAAAATATAATTGGATGTTATTTACATATCGTTTTTTGCTGTGGGGATTTAACTCCCGGGAGTTAAATTATAAAACAACTCAGGATTTTTGCTCCCAAGTAAATTCAAAGAATAATTCCGTCCTAGGACGGCGAGTTTGAAAGCGGAATGGCTTATTTAAGCCAAAAAACGCTCTCGTTTTTGTTCACGTGAACAAAAAAACATTTAACTATGATCATATCTGTCAGCTTTTTCCCATGCCAATTCAAATAAGCTACGAAGTACTTGGGACATGTCTTTATTGTAAATTTTCGCTCCAGTTGGGGTGTCTCCATGTGAAGTAAATATAGCAATCATGTCTCCGATTACATTTAATTCGCAATTTGCTGGGAATTTATTCTTTGGCACAAGGCGCGTCTCTCGTAATTCATTCTTGTCTCGCTTTTTGTATTCTTTTGCAGCTTTAGTGTCAGGTTGAATGCTACGTACATTCATTCCAATAGAAGCTCTTTTTTTAGTATAGATTCCCCATTCATCAGAAAGATGTTCGGTGTGATATTTGTTGAGTCCAAAACATAATTGTTCCTTATCACTTTCCTCCAAGGTTTCCAAAATTAATTTTTTCACAGATTCAAGTCCTTGGTAATATTTGATTTTACCTCTTATTTCTAATACTGGTTCGGCCTTGCTGGATTCAAGTTTCTTTAATGCGGGTAGTATATTTTTCGCTTGTTCTTCGAGGTTGAGCGCTTCTGAGCTTTTCTCTTTGCAGACATGTAAAATCTCTTCTGGAGACATAGCTTCAAAGTAGGTGACTCCATCTTTTTGAAAAGAATTCACAAGTTTTTTTTTGGACAGGCTATCGAGTGATGCATATGCAGTTACCCTTTTAATATTGAGTCTTTTCCCAATGATGCTCGCTATCGATTCACCATGACTAAGAAGAAAAAGATAAATGCTTTTTTCGTTATTTGTGAGTCCAAATTTTGTAAGAAATGAACTAATCATTGTTTTTTACGTTATTATTAATGCATTGTTGTTATTACACTGACAACACATTTACAATACATTATTTTCCGCTACAAATAAAGCTTTTTTGCGATTAGGTAATATTGCTGTTATTGATACTTTGACAATAATCTTTAATATGCGACCTTGATCATTAAAAAATATTCCTGGGTAGCTTAATTGGTAGAGCGGCGTACTGTTAATACGCAAGGTGTAGGTTCGAGGCCTACCCCAGGAGCCAGATCATTCAGGTGTAGCTCGTTGGTATGAGCACTCGGCAGTTAACCGAAAGGCAGGATTATAAGTGAGACGTCTGACTTATAATTAAGGTTCGATTCCTCCCACCTGAGCCTAAATTTTATCCAAAGCTATAATGATAACTATATTATTTCTGATAAAAGGTATATGCATAGGTTTTTCGATGATGTTGGCCATTGGGCCGATATCACTATTATGTATTTCAAGAACTATTGAGAAGGGAAGGCTTACAGGCTTAGCAATAGGGCTAGGTGCAGCTACGGCAGATGGTATTTATAGTGGAATTGCAGGATTTGGATTGACGTTTATAACAAGCTTTCTAAGCGAAAAGGAGCTATGGATAAGATTAATAGGTGGTTTATTTTTATTATGTATTGGAGTAAAGATATTCTTTGAAAAACCAAAGTCTAATAAAGTTAAATTTAAAGAAACAGGTTTGTTAAAAAATTATTTTATTACTCTTTTTCTGACACTTGCAAGTCCTATGACAATATTGCTTTTTATTACAGTTTTTGCAGGATTAGGGGTAGGGTCTGAAATAGTGGGCGATTATTTAAGTAGTAGTTTTTTAGTAATTGGCATTTTTCTTGGTTCGATATTTTTTTATTTAATGCTTATTTCACTTGCAACAATATTTGGGGCAAGAATAAAGAATAGGCATCTTGCTTTTGGGAATAAAATATCAGGAATGCTTATTGGGATGTTTGGTGTTATTGCAATAATAAACTTATAATATGGATTACAAATATTCTTTTTACAACTCCCCCATTACTTCATCAGCAATATCGAAATTTCCTGAGACATCGGTGACGTCTTCATCCTCTTCAACGTTTTCTATTAAGGCAACTATCTTTTTTGCAGTATCTAGGTCTGTAATGCGTTTATAATCTTTTGCGACAAAAGAAACTTCTGCCTGCTCGATTTGAAATCCGCCGGACATTAGAGCTTCGCGCACGGTATGCAAATCTTTTAGATCAGTATAAATCTCAAAAGTACCATCTCCATTGTCACTGTAATCATCCGCGCCAGCCTCGATGATCGCCATCTCCGCGTCGTCACCCGCGAGCCCAGAAGCCAAGATCACTCCTTTTTTCTCAAACATCCACGCAGATGATCCGGCAGCTCCCATGGTCCCTCCTTTTTTTTCAACCGCTGTCCGAACATTTGGAAAAGTGCGATTTTTATTATCAGTCAAAGTTGTAATCATCAAAGCGGTTCCTCCAGGTCCGATTGCTTCATATACCACCTCCATCAGCTGCACACTATCTTTATCTTCCCCAGTCCCTTTTTTGATCGCCCGCTCAATATTATTATTCGGCATATTATCTTTCTTCGCATTTTCAATCGTAAGTCGAAGCGAAGAATTCGTATTAGGATCTCCAGATCCTCCCCCCTCTTTTACAGCAACGGTTATAAGTTTCGCATGTTTCGTAAAAATCTTTCCCCTAGCCGCATCGGTTGCTGCCTTTTTATGTTTAATCGAAGCCCATTTTGAATGTCCTGACATAGTGAATTAATTAAATTTTATTATTTACAGATAAATGGCTTGGGAGTAAATGTTACATGGATATCAAACCTCGCACACCATTGATTTTTCGTCGCATCTCTATACACCATAGTTTCAGTAGCACCAAAAAGTCCATCCCCTACCAAATCTTCTTTATTATCAGAACATCTGATTTCAACATTACTATTAGGAGGTATTTCATAATCCGGGCAGACTTCTTTTTTATAATAAGCCACAAATGCTGCCGCCAATACAGCCACCAGTAATAAAAATACAAACATATATTTTAATCCGAATAGTTTTTTCATCACAGAATATATAACACAAATACCATAACTCAATCAACTCGATCAGTTTCGCTCTTCAAATCTAAATCATCTCTTCTTCAATTCCTGGATATGGAGTTAATCCAGTGGTCCGAGTTGGTCCAAAGGCAGAAGAACTTGAAATAGAAAGCACACAATCTTCAATTCTAAGCCTTCCATTCCCATTGCCGTTACCATTTCCACCATCAGTATCAACCTCATCAGGATTATCTTCAATCCCCAACTCCTTATCAAGGCCTTCATTACAATCACTCAGATCAACAACATCTTTGCCAAAATGTCTCAGATGCATGCCTTCACAAAATTCTCTATCTATCAGATCTTCAGCTTCTTGAAGTGTTTGAGCAAAGGTTTTCCCCCTGGTTTGAGTTGAACTTTCGTCATGATATATGAACATAGGTTTTATTCCAAAACAAGATTCCTCATGGCCACAACCTCTACATTCAGAACCTTCTTCAGCCATACACAGAACAGGCTCATAATCTTTTCGCAATTTATTCTCCAAAAGTTGGATAACTAACTTAGATCCATTGTATACATGCAATATAACTCTTCCAATTTTCAAAGATTCAACGCGCAAACGATACCTAGACACAGTTATGAGTAATGTATCTGGTCCAAGTTCAACATCAGGAGAATCAAAATCCACATCTGCAACAGTCGCAAAAGCAAATTTAAGATGTGGATAATTTTCACTTTCAATAACAGGCATTTTTGTGTCAGGGAAAACCACTACATCTATCATGAGTTCTCGAATTGAATTCACCAAAGTACGCATAAGTCTTGAGAGGCCTTTTTCTCTTAAGGTAATTTCTTCCGCTGTCGTAACTTTTCCAACAAAAGATAGAATCCGGTTGCCAAGTGTTACCTTGCAGTGGCCATCCCCCCCATTTTCATAGGTGAAATCATCTGTAATTATCATGCCGCTGGTTTTGTAAACAGTTGCTCCTTCATCAACAAAATAAACACCAGCTGGAATGACAAGTCGTTCATCGGTAGTGATTACAAGTTCTGTGACATGATCCATCATTGGCTCTAGGTCACTCAATTTCAATTCTTCCCATTCCTGAAGAACAGCATTGCTATCCAAGCATGGTTTTATTTCTCCACTTTGAATCAAAGCATCTAATATATATTCAGACTCCACTTGCTCTACAACTGCCGCAACTGTCATAATAAAAAGGTTTAACGAACTAGGAGGAGTATTCTACATCACTCCCCAGACCTGTCAATACCTACTGATTTATGTTATAATTTCGAAGATTAACGAACATCATGAATTATCAAATACCAGACATAGAGGATTACAGAGGGCGAGAAGAAGTGGTTCCCTTAATGCATGCAGAGGCAGAAGGGTTGTTGGCTGAAACAAGCGCGGATTTGCGAAAAAAAGTAAAACCCATCGTAAGAGATATGGACGTAGTTGCATGGGGTCGAGAAGGCGTGCTCGAAGAAAGGCTAGATCACATGTCAGATCTAATAGATAGGTATGGAGAATGGGCAGTAACATTTCTTAGAAAAAGGAGATTCATAGCAGATGAATTGCATGAAAAAATCCTTGGAAAATTATCTGGCCTTGAAAAAAGATATGGCGAGGAATTCGCACAAAAAGTATTTTTTAATAGTAGATTATTCCAAGAAGTAGATTTCGAAGGAAGTGAAAAAGAAGTATGGGAATATATTTTTGAAAAAATTTCATATATTTTTGCCGCAGAACTAACTGGTTTTGGATGCTACGATACAAAAGTAATGCGTGAATCCGAAGATCCTATGAAATGGCTAGAGCACAGAAGGCAAATGATGAGAGATCTGTGGGGAGAAGAGGATTATGAGGATAGTGCTTTGGTAAAAGCTTTACTAAATACAGATGAAGAATCATATGAAGTTCTAAAAGGTGATGATGTCCCTATGCTAATTAAACGTTTTGCATTTGCACAGTTAAAAAAAGGGACTACATTGAAAAAATATAGGGGAAAGTTGGCAGAAAAGCTAAGAGAAAAGGTGGAGTTTATAAAAGAAGCCGTGCCACTGAAATTGATAGAATTACATATATCAGATGGATCGAATATTAACACTGGGCATTTTTCAAGATTTATACGGAGAAGGCCCTCATTTTTATCAGCGCTACGTTCTTATCTTGGAGAAGAGGAATGGCAAGAAGTATTGAAAGATGATGAACAATGCATGTATTACGAAAATATCGCAACTGCAACATGGGTGCGCTATAGCGCATTTAATGATAGTGAAGAAGGGTACAGGGAATTTGCAGAACGCGATGAAGTACCAATAGTTGCGGATGAGGTGATACAGGAGAGAGATAAAGAAATGATATGTGATATAATTGAAACTGGAGGGCTTTCGGAATTAACTAAGAGAGTGGTGGGTGAGATTAAATTAACACAACTCGCTACATCTGCGGGGACCATAGGAGGGGAGTTAAATATGAAGCTAGCATTAAATGGAAAGCATGAAAAAGTAAAAATCGTTAGAACATTCCTACACGAACTCGGGCACGCAGTTATGTTTCGAATTCATCATCATGAGGAAGGTCTGATGCTAAGAGATGAGTATCTAATGCATGCATTGGATCAACGTACAGATTATTCTGATTATGCTAATGCAAACGCTTATATGAATAGGCCGAGTTGGGAAAAGCAGAATCTGAGTGCGTTTTTCACAGAGTCCTTTGCAGATGATTTTAAATTATATATTTTATATCCCAAAGGATTATCAGAGAAGAAACGAGATGTTTTCAATAGGCTTATGGCAGTTGTTTTCCCAGATATAGATGTAGAAGAGGTGCGTAGAAAAACAGCAGGCATGTTATTAGCATTTTTTGGAAAGTCAGGGGAAGATCTCATAGAAGAGACAGGATCTGATGAAGAGGTGCGTGAGTTTGCGAGATATATAGAACAACGTGGGAAAAGAAGCAAGAGAGATGGGAAAGGATAAACGGCCGTAATCAATTAGCGTACTAAAACCCACTAGTGCTTCCAACCTCGATGTCGAGGATTACGTCGAATGAGCGTTCGTGTTTTAGGGTGTGGTCGACTTTGGCACTGAAGTAGTAGTCTACAGGTCCGGTACCAACTCCGATTGTGTCGGTTTCTATGATTTGTAGATCATCAAAAAGTTTGAGGGTTTCCATTCCTTTGCCATCAACTTGGATGCTTTGGCGGGCGATCGTCATTACATCTGTGATGTTTGAATCGTCAATAATGCTACGCTCTGTATAAGTAAAACTCTCACGTACTTTTCGGAGGTGGAAAGCGTTTTTGTAGGCTAGGGGGCCAGCTCCATAAGTCCCAAGTATTGAGGAGATGCGGCCATCCGGAAGAACGAGATAAGAATCCAGAAGTGATTCAGCTCCGTTGGAGCTCTCCACAACGAGAGTGGCCATGTCATTTACAGTGGTCTCAATTACAACAGAATTAGAGCCAAAAGCACTGCGGATCTCAGAGAAAAACTTAGCTTTTTCGACAGGATCATTACTGATAAAAATTTCGGCTACTGCGGAATTCGGATATTGCCGCATATAAGTTCTTTGATTTGCATTTTGGTCTTGGTTCCAGAAAATTGTGCGCACAGATCCGCCACTGGCAGGGTGCTCATTATATTCGTCAAAAGTTTCCCACTCCGGCGGAATCTTCACCGTATAACCTTCTAGTGAGCGATTAAAAACCTCCCAATTGATAGAAGGATCAAACTCTTCTTGCTCATGCTCCGCCATATAAAGAAGCCTATAAACAATCTCCGCAAACTCTCCCCGAGTTATGTCTGATTCTGGGCTGTAGTTCCCATACTGATCTGGTTCGATAATCATTTTGTTCTTCGCATAATTTACGTACGGTGCGTACCAAGCACTAAACGGCGTGTCAGGAAATGGATTTTTGCCAGGCTCCGAAAATGACTCTCCCTCGGTAAATACGAGAAGAATAATTTTCAAACTTTCCGCTTTGGTTATGTTGTTTCCAGGTTTGAAACTCCCATCTTCATAACCTCGCACAATCCCTCGATCATACGCGTTGTAGACGTAATCTTTGAACCACACATCGCTTGCGATGTCTGGAAAAGAAAATAGCATCTCTGTCTCAATTGT
Source organism: Candidatus Peregrinibacteria bacterium (assembly GCA_018697675.1). GTDB lineage: Bacteria > Patescibacteriota > Gracilibacteria > UBA1369 > JABINC01 > JABINC01. Next base: position 68,053 of record JABINC010000042.1, on the reverse strand, counting down.
TTCTTCAGAGACTGCCTCAGCATCCTCTTCACTTTCCACTTCCACAACAACTTCTTCTTCCAAAACCTCCTGCCGTACAGGCGTAAATTCTTCACCTACCCAAATACTCTCGCCCAGCATCGTGAGCTTCATGGCTTCAGCACGGTTTATAGTGCCCTCTGGTTGGAAACTACCATCCTCATATCCTCCGATAATTCCTTCAGTTTTCAAAAATTCAATAGCATCAAAATGAGTATGCCCAGGTGTAACATCAGAAAAACTCTGCTCAACTTCAGCCGCCGCAATAAAAGGAAGAGCCATCAAGCTAAATATCAGACCAGTAACTAGTCCGGTAATAATCATCCCAGGGAAAACACTTAATTTTATTTTGTTTTTATTCATGCAACAAATATAACGAAAAAAACCGCGAAACGATACCAAAAAATCATTCTATTTCTTCCAACCTCTCCGCTTCAACCTCTATTGCCCTCACATCCTCAGCAGGCTCGCTGAGCATCTCATTGATAATCTCCCTCATACCTTTTTTATCTAGAGATCCTTCATGAAAATAATCGTTGATGAAAAAACTAGGTGCAGCCTGGATTGAGTAATCCGCGCTGACCCTTTGCATGCCTTGGAGTCTAGAAGTAAATCGCTCTTCATCATTCATGCACTTCGCAAATTTTCCTTTATTTAGCTCGAGTTCAAGCGCTACTTCAGCAATAAATTCCAAATTAAATTCTCCATCTTCATCTATAAACATAGCTTGATTATCAAAAAGTTTATCATGCATCTCCCAGAATTTCCCTTGCTCAGCACTACATTCTGCAGCTTGAATTAAATTTTGATCGATCCCACCTCGATTGAAATGTATGAACCGTACTTGCATCAGACTTCCATAGGATTTCATGAGCGAATCAATAGTGTCGTTGAGCTCCTTGCAAAAAGAACAAGTAAACGAGGAAAACTCAGTAATAATTATGACTGGCTCCTCGGCACCTTTCATATGAGCGACTTCCTCATGAGGAGTTCTTATAAATTTGCCAGGAGGAGTTTTTAGCAAGAAAAACGGTCTACGTTCTACAAAAAAATCTTCAATAAATGCGAAATTCCCAAGCAGTTGAACTTCTTCATCAAAAATAAAGCTTGGCACAGCTTTTATATCAGTTTCATTGGCAAGTCTAGCACCTTCAGGAGAAGAAATATCGATTTCTTGAAAACTAATAGCGGGGCTTAAATTCGTCAAAATCTGCTCTTTTAAAATATCAAGATTGCAAAAATCACTCTCGCACACCGGATCAAAGAGCACTTTTGCAGTCACGAGCGGATGATCGTATGCTACATAAGTAATGTCATTCACTTCGAATATTCGATGTCCTGCAAAATCATATGTCTGATTGCTGACCCCGATATATTCAGTAACTTTCAGTATAGCTTTTTTGAAAGTGAAACTATGTGTGAATAAGACATGCAACACAAAAGCTACTCCAAATAGTATTGTCAAACATATCCAGAGTCTTTTTTTGAGCCATTTTTTAAAAACTTTTGAGAATTTTTTCTTTCTTGGCATAACTAGTCAGTTAGTGGTAGTTCACATTCAAAAGCTTCAGCAAGTAGTTCCAAAGGTTGAGTTCCTTTGCCTACAAAAGAGGAATTCCCTCCTTCATGTTTCTTCCATGCTGGATATCCTGTGATCGCCTCAGCTTCACAGATTTCAGGTGTAGTTTCACATTCTACGTAATCGATGTATTGGAAAGATTTCCCAAACATTTCCTTTTGATTTTGACAGTTGTGGCACCACTCAGCCCCGTACATCACCGCCCCATTTTCAGTTAAACACTGCGCGAATTCATCATATTCACCTGGCCCATTTGTTGTCATAAATTTTGCCCCGACACCTACCAAGATAAGCAATAAAAACATTCCTATCACGAAGTGTGTAAAATTTAATTTCATGTTGTTTTATTTAAAATTTTTTATATTTAAAATAGCACTATATATATCTTCCGGTCTTAGTAAATAACTTCACCAGGACTATAAGTATCGAGATTTTTCTCTCCAATAACTTCAATAACTTTTTCTATAGCTTTTTCTATTGGGATGATCTCTTGTTTACCTTTTTCCATGTCTCGCAATATGATTGTGCCATCGCGGACTTCAGTGATTCCGAGTATTAGTGAATAAGGCACTCCAAATTTATCAGCTAGGCGCATTTGAGCTTTCATAGAACCTTTTCCAAGTGCTCCTACGGTTTTGATCCCATGTTCGCGGAGCTCCGATATTAGAGAAAGGCATTTTCTTTTGGCCACATCGCCGAGCTGTGCAACAAAAATATGTAGGTTGTCTTTTGAAGGTACTCGGATATTTTCGCGCTTCATAAGTTCTATCATGCGCTCGAGCCCCATTGCAAATCCAACAGCCGGGGTATCAGGTACACCGCCCATTAGTTCAGTAAGTCCATCATATCGACCGCCACCACATACAGAATTCTGCTGACCTTTATTATCGGTGACTGTGAATTCAAATACAGTTTGATTGTAATAATCAAGCCCACGAACCAACATAGGGTTTTCTATATAATCAATCCCCAGCTCTTCCAAATATTCAAGGACTTTCTCGTGATATTCTTTACTTTCCTTTGAGATATATTCAGAAGCCTTTGGAGCTAACTGTGCCAATATTTTACAATCCTCTGCCTTACAATCCAGCAATCGAAGCGGATTGGAATGCAGTCTATCATTACAACTATCACAGAGTGATCTCTCTTTACCAATGTAGTGATTTTTCAGAGCTTCTGCATATTTCTCTCTAGATTCGAAATCCCCAATATTATTGATATGCAACTCAACAAGCGGATAAACTCCGCAATCTTCTATGACAAGTCTAGAAAGCTGAATTATCTGAGCATCAAGCGCCGCATCTTTTTCACCAATTACCTCAATTCCAAATTGCCAAAACTGTCTGTAACGACCTTTTTGAGGTTTATCATATCGAAAATGAGGTTCTATATAATAAAGTTCCACTGGCTGTGGCCAATTTGACATACCATTTTCAATATACGCACGCACAACTCCGGCAGTACTTTCCGGCTTGAGTGCTAGAGACCGCCCAGCCTTATCTTCAAAAACATACATTTCTTTACTCACAATGTCAGTTCCCTCACCAATTCCTCTTGCAAAAACCTCTGTAAATTCAAAAATAGGAGTAGTGACTCGCCGAAAACCAGCTTGCCTACAACGATGACGAATAATTTTTTTCAAATACGTGTAATATTCATGATCACGCGGCAAAATATCATTCACCCCTTTTGGAGTCTGAAATTTCTTTGGTTTTTTTTCTTTTTCTTCAGTATTGGAGTCATCTTTAGCGGCAGTCATTGAGTTGGCTTTAGGAAATTATTGAACACATGCCCACGATAAAATTAAAAACCGCTTAAACATGCCACTCGAGTATACCAAAAAACTGTTACGTTGCAATGGGTCGTTTAGTTATGGAATGTTTAATTAAACGGTCGTGGTTGAACAGCTGAAAGTTCAGTTGCCCGCTCGTAAGTAGGTCGTGTCGGCATATGTGGCATGCGTGCAGCATGAGAGGGTGCAACTGCCGGATCCCAAGACTTGGGACCACTAGAATCATGAACTAATCTCCATCTTCTGTGGGCATCTTCAAATTTAGACAACAATATGTCGGCTTCAACATCCATATTTTTGCTCATTATCTTAAGGAGTTCACGTACGCTGTCAAAATCCTCATCTTCAACTTTATATCCAGGTGTATCGACATATCCAGGTGTATCGACATGAACTTTAAGCTCTCCCACAAAAGCGATATCAGTATTAGGGAAAGTCCTTTCAGCTACTAAAATAAAATGCGTATCAACAATTGTTCCTTCTGCCAAAATAGAAAGCATTGGATTATCAGTTAGTTTAGCCATAAGAGGTGACATTGTAATACCTCTGAATAATAGCTTCCTCATTTCTTTTAACTTAGGGAAAAGTGGTTCTCCAATTGCATTTGCAGATTTTGCCAGTTCTTGTTCCATATCTGCTACAGCATCAGCCTTGCAGTCAGGGGTGGGTTCTTTTTCATCAGTTACAGCATCATTTGCAAGTAGTTCTGCATGCATTGCATCATCATGTGCATCGCCCCAGACCGGTCCGTCAACAGTGGTTTCTTCATCAAATGTATCTATTTCATTTGCGGTGTCAAAAGCCATTTCAAAAATACTTAAAATTTATTACTTAAATTACTTTCAAGCGCGTATTTTACGAATAAAAAAACAATTGTCAATATTATTTTAAGTCAATTTTTTGCCCCAAATTTTTTTAGGAACAGCTCTTTTATCGATACTACTTACTTTAATGAAATTTCAAGCCTACATTTGGTACAGAATTTTCCCAAGTTGAGTATTTTTCTGGGTCTGCGATGTAGCGAAAATAAGCGACCGATCCAAGCATTGCGGCATTGTCGGTACAGAATTTTAGAGCAGGGTAGTGTATCTCAATCTCTCTGGGCTTCCCTTTATCAGATTTAGGACCTTTGCTAGCAAAGGTATGTTCTAGCATTTTTCGGAGTCGAAGATTGGCAGAAACTCCTCCGGCTATATGGATCTCCTTTGGACCATGGAGCTCCGCGGCCTTTCTAAGTTTTTTGAGGAGAGTGTCACAGACGGTGTATTCAAAACTCGCAGCCACATCAGGCAAAGCCTGATCAAACTCATTTGAACCTTTTACTTTCAAATTCAAGATCAGCGTCCGCATAGCTGTTTTGAGTCCAGAAAAACTAAAATTAAATTCATCAGCATGTTCATTTTTCATCATTGCCCGAGGAAGTTCATATTTAAATGGGTCGCCAGGCTTAAATCCATTTGCTTCATTCCCATTTGCAGCTATGCGTTGAATTTCAGGTCCGCCTGGATATCCGAGTCCGAGCATGCGTGCAACTTTGTCAAAAGCTTCACCCGCCGCATCATCCAAGGTTTCTCCAAGTAATTTATATTTGCCATGACCTTCCATGAGAAAAAGCTGATTGTGTCCACCTGAGACAGTCAAAATTAACATTGGAAATTCAACTTCACGATTATCACCATCACCACCGTCATCACCATCACCACCGTCATCACCATCACCATCACCATCACCTCCAGCCCTCTCATCATCCTTTTCTCGCAGCCAACTCGCATACAAATGACCCTCTATGTGGTGCACGGGGATCAGAGGTTTCTCCCACATCAGACTGAGTGCAGAAGCCGCATTATTCCCAACCATCAGACACCCCAGTAGCCCTGGGCCTTGTGCTACCGCGATAGCATCAATCCCCTCCATGATTTTTTTCATAGATTCCTTCCCAATCTCTTCATTCCCATCATTCTCATTCCCTTTTACATTCTTCAGAACCCCAATTTTCTCACCATATTGTTTGAGAGCCTCTTCCAAAACTTGAGTAATTGCTTCTGCATGTCTCCTAGCTGCTACCTCAGGCACCACTCCACCGGTTTTGTTGTGCTCTGCAATCTGCGAATAAGTCACATTCACATGCACGATTCGCCCATCTTCTACGAGCGCCGCACATGTCTCATCACAAGTTGATTCGATAGAAAGAATTAGCATAATAGATGTTTTATTGGTTCAGTTCGGTTCATCTCATCTCAACCTCTGACGTTTAGCATGAGCATAATACACAGTTATAAAATAACTTAAAAGTGAGGCAACGCTCACCACGAAACATTCCTTGGGAGTCGTCATCTCAAAGTGAGTGTTTTTGGCTTTATTGAGCCGTAATAAGCTAGTTTGGCGAGCGTGTTTATGGTAGGGTTAAATACCAAATATTTCCTGATTGGATTGCGGAAATACACCTCAAGTAAATTACAATTTAATTTAAAAATCATGATAAAAAATTCAAATATAGCCAAGCGAGAAATTGATTCACTCCATCAAGAATTCAAAACCTATGGCAAAAATGCTCGTGAATGGATTCAAAAATGTAAAATGCTTCTGCCAAAAATTCAAAAACAAGAAGTTTGGAAGAAAAAAGGATTCACAAGTATCTACGAGTATGCACGTGTTTTAGCTGGCATGAGTACGCATGCCGTAGATGACGCATTGTGGGTTATGAAAAAACTTGAAGCGAGGCCTCATCTCAAAAAAGTTGCAAAAAAGAAGGGTTTAAATGCGGTCCGACCGGTGTTGACGATAGCTACCGAAAAAGATGAAAAAGAATGGGCGAAGAAAGCACAAAAAATGAGTCAAAATACGCTAAAAATGTACGTGAAGAATTGTCGCGAGAAAGGGCTTGTGCATGAGGAAAAACAGAGTGAAGAATGCTCTCGGGTCAACCCGGGTCAGAAAAATCAGAAAAAGACAAAAACTTCTATTTACATGAAACTTGATGTGCAAACTATCGAACGTCTCAAGAAAATAAAAGGTGAGAAAGATTGGGATGAACTTCTCAACATGATGATTGATGTTATGGAAGGGGAGGGGGGAGCAGGTGCAAGAGAGAGAGCGGAGGCGATGAGATCGGCACGAGCGATAGGTACTGCGCGATCCAAAGATGTTCCTGCACCAGTAAATACAGGGAAAAGATATATTCCTGCAAAAATAAAACGTCATGTTATCAAAAAAACTGGGGGTTGTTGCGCATACCCTGGTTGTACAAAACCATATGACATTCTCCATCATACTAAGCGATTTGCTATCGATTCAACTCATGACTCAGACACGCTTAAGCCGTTATGCAAAGGGCATGAGAGGATTGCACATGAGGGTCTTATTGAAAATGAGGAAAGCTCAAGTGGTGATGCGGAAAAGTGGAGTATTAAGATGCAGGCAGATGTATTGAATCCCAAATATCAAGTGGATGAGGTGGTGGGACAGTATTATATGCCCATGTAAAATTGTGAGTGCGGGGCCAGGATCGAGGCTATCTATGAATGGGCAAAATTACAAGGAGTGTTTTACAATTCACGTTCTCGGCGCTATTCTATGGGTCGCGTGAAGTAGTATGAAATCAACAAATCATGAAATCAACTTCAATACAACTCGTGCAAACTTTGAAAGACCGCGGATTCACAGCTTACTGGGCTGGAGGATGTGTTCGCGATATGCTTCTCAATGTTCATCCGAAGGATTTTGATATTGTTACAAATGCCACTCCCGAGGAGATCGAGGAGATATTTGAAAAAACATATCCAATCGGCAAAGAATTTGGCGTGATCCTCGTTCATGAAAATAATTTCACATTTGAGATTGCTACTTTTCGGTCAGATAGCGGATATTCAGATGGTAGGCGGCCGGATTACGTAACTTTTACAGATCCCATCGACGACGCGAAGCGGCGTGACTTCACGATAAACGCTTTATTTTATGATCCCATCGAGGACAAAGTCCTCGACTTCGTTGAGGGCCAGCGAGACCTAGAACAAGGGCTCATAAAATTCGTAGGAGATCCTGAAAAACGTATCCTCGAAGATCACCTGCGGCTCCTCCGTGCGGTCAGATTCAAGCACTCGCTCGACTTCCAATGGGACGCAGAAACCTATCAAGCGATAAAAAAGCATGCAAACAAAACGGGAAAAGTATCCGCAGAAAGAATCCAAGCAGAGCTCAACAAAATAATGCTCTCAGACCGACCCGCCGAGGCATTTAGGGAGCTCCATGAACTACAAATGCTCACGGATATAATGCCAGAACTGGAGGCTACAAAAGGTGTCGCGCAGCCCCATGAATATCACCATGAGGGAGATGTTTTCGAACACACCATGCAGACGCTTGCGGCTGCCTCTCAACAAACAGAACCATACCTCGACAAAGAATTTCTAAAAGATATGGAAGGCGGTCCGCCGGAGCCCTCTACTTTCCACGTTCGTTGGGCGGCCCTTTTACACGACATCGCAAAACCACTCACTTTCAAAATTGGTATAGATAATCCAAAAGACGCACCTGCCGATCAAAAAACGCGCATAAGGTTTGACCACCACGCAGAAGAATCTCTCAAAATTGCAACCCAGGCTCTAGAAAGACTAAAATTTTCAAGAAAAGATATCGAGCACATCACCTGGGTCACTTCACATCACATGAATTTAAATTCTCTTATAGACATGCCAGAGGGAACTCGAAACAAATGGTTCAGAAACCCATATTTCGTCGACTTAATGGAAATATTCCGCGCCGACATAGCCGGCACAGACCCGAGTGACTACACAACTTTCGATGAACTAAATCACCTTTATCATAAGTGGTTACTCGAACGTCCAGAAGAATTCCCGCACCTCCTCACCGGAGAAGAAATCATGGAGTTGACAGATTTGACACCTGGCCCAGAACTTGGTAAGCTCATCGCCTCCCTCGAAGATCAAATTCATGCTCACCGCGTGAGAACCAAAGAGGAGGCAATAGAGTTTATTCAGAACCAACAAGAATTATGAAAATAGGACAAGCAGGTTTAACTCCCTCGGGAAGAGATCCACTTTCCCACGCAGTAAAGGAAGGACGTATTCCTACAAAGCCAATACAGCCAGAACGGTCACTGCAACCAGAAGAGTTGAATTTTAAAGTTGTAAATAAAAATTACCTTGCCGTTAGATATGCAGCACAGCATGGTGTGTCTTCAGGATCAGATGGTGAGTATCCAAGTTGGTTTTGGGCTATTGTTCAACACAATGTAGCAGAAATATTCGACAAAATTTGCGAACTAGGAAGAAAAGCTGGTGAAATACTTCCTCCAGCTGAGCAAGAGCAATATGAACAGGATTTTGATGAACATTACTCTTCAGATAAACTTTTTGAACGAATGTTAACAAACTCTTTTGCGGTAATAGTAGCTTGCGTAAGAGATGAAATCCAAGGTGTGATATTAGTAGATGGAGTTACCGAATCTTATGAAAAAGACGTATTCAAATTAGCTGATCCAGATGATGAAATTGGTATGACATTTGTTGCTCATGCCCTATATCTGGAACCAAAATTTCGTGGAGGGCAAGCGACACATTTTTTAGAAGAAGTAGAACTATATGTAGCGCGAGAAAGAAGAGTTCTACTGGATCATCCAGGATTTACAGATGAAGGTAAAGAGGTAATAAGTAGGGCCTATTTAACAGCCTTGAATGTAGATCCGAGACAGGCAACTTGCGAATATATAACCAGAGTAGCCCTTAGCAGAGGATACAAGGATTTAGGAGAGTGCCCAGACGACATGGTCGAAGAAGAGCCAGGTCTACGAGGCCTTCGATTCTTCGCCAAGAGATTTGGATAAACCCACAACATTTTCAATGTGGTACGTATGGGGAAACATATCGACGGGTTGTACAGAAGTGATTTTATAGCCGTTTTCGTAGAGGTCTTTTAGGTCGCGAGCTTGTGTTGAAGGATTGCAGGAGACATAGCTTATTGTGGTTGGAGAAAGTTTCAAAATATATTCAATCATAAGAGGCGTTAGTCCTGATCTCGGCGGATCTATAACGATCTTCTTGCCCACCAATTTATCTAACTGTCCTTCATTTTCCAGCTCCTCCAAAACCTTCCCAACATCTCCAACTAGGAATTCTATGTTGCCTTCATTGTTTAATTCAGCATTTTTCTTGGCATCTTCTACTGCATCGGGATTGAGCTCAATACCTATGACTTGAGAAGCGAATTTAGCCAAAATAATTCCAATTGTTCCAGTACCACAAAAGAGATCGAGAACTGTATCATCTGGCTCCAATTTGAGGTTTTCAATTGCTTCTTTATAAAGAATTTCTGCCTGCAAAGTGTTTGGCTGAAAGAAGGAAGAAGGTGAAATTTCGAAGGTGTATTGTTCGTTATGAGCCCCATCATTTTCATCTCGAGAAATGGTCATCTTTTCTTCAATTTTTTCTTTTCCGTGCAGCAAAATATCTTCCCTCTGCGTCCTCTGACCTCGAGCAGTTTTTATGTGAGTTAGATACACAGAATCTACATTTAAGTTTTTCAAAATCTCTACGAACTCTTCCTTCAAATTAGCGGGGAAATCCTCTCCACTACAAAGTAGATCTACGAGCACCTCTCCAGTATTTTTGCCCTCGCGAATGATGAGTGACCGGAGCAGCCCAGCATTCTCTCTGAATTTAAAAGGCTTTAAATTATTCTTCTCAACAAAGCCCTTAACTGATGTGGCAATCTCAAACATCCTCGGCGACATCAGATGACATTCAGAAATGTCAAAAATATCATGCCGCCGCCCCTCACTGTGAAATCCAAAAGTTTGCTCCATATTTTCATCCCAGCCGAAACTCAATTCGACTTTGTTTCGATAATTCCAAGGAGAGCTGCATCCAATAATCGGTCTAACAACCTCTTCCAAATTTTCAAATCCTCCAATATGTTCGAGAGCTTCTCTCACATGTTCCTGTTTCAATTTCAACTGCTCATCATAAGGCAGATTCTGCCATTTACATCCACCACAAATCTTAAAATGCGGACACCTGGGCTCCACCGCAAGTGGCGAAACTTCAAGAGTTTTCACTTTCCTAGCTTCAATATAATTCTTCTTATTTCGACTCACGTTCGCTAGCACAAGTTCGCCAGGTAAAGTATTTTGAACCAGAACTTTCTTGCCGATATCATCATCCAGAAGCTCTTCATTCAGCGCCTTCTCCAGCACGCCAACTCCAACTCCTTTGAAGCCCACGCGTTCGATTCGAATGAGAATTTCTTTCCCTTTTTGCATTTTTTGACATTTTTTAGAGTTTACACCACCCTTTTTAGTCTATTTCCTTTCAAAAACACAAGAGAATTGCTAAAATCCCACAGAAAATATCATTTCAATTTAATATCTAACTTAAATCTTATGAAAGCTCAGCTATGGAGTTCCAGGACGGTATTTATCTTGGCTGCAATCGGTGCGGCTGCTGGACTTGGTAACCTTTGGAGATTCCCGTATCTCGCATACGAAAACGGGGGAGGGGCATTTGTCATTGCATATTTGCTATGTCTTGTCTTCTTCACAAAACCTTTGATGATGATGGAGATTGCTTTTGGGCAAGCTTCAAAAACAGAAGTAGTAGAAGCAATGGGAAGGACAAGAGCCGGTCGATTCGGTAAATTCACAGCCTGGTTTGTGATTGGTTTACTTTTTGTACTTGCTGGATATTACGCAGCAATTATAGGTTGGGGATTTGATTTCCTAGCAGCTAGTCCAACTGTTGCATGGGGCACCGATGCTCAAACTTATTTCCATGGAGAAGTGCTCCATCTTACAGAATCACCTTCTATAGTTGGAGGTCTTTCATGGAAGCTTGTGCTAGGAGTTTTAGCAGGTTACGTCGCTGTATATTTTTCTATTTTCAAAGGAGCAGTTTCGGTTGGGAAAGTGGTTAAATGGACAGTGCCTATACCATTTTTATTATTACTCGTACTTTTCATAAATTCAGCTACTCTTGAGGGAGCGATGGAAGGATATAAATACTTTTTAGTCCCGGATTGGGCGAGTTTTGCAAAACCTACCCTTTGGAGAGACGCCCTTCTTATGTCATTTTTCTCGACAAATGTAGGTCTGGTTTTGACAATGCTTTATGCTAGTTACAACAAATCAAAGACAGAAATTGTTCAATCAGCTTGGCTCATTGGGTTTGGAGATTTGGCGGTGAGTCTTGTTGCTGGGCTTGCGATGTTTGGAACACTTGGATATATGTCAGCATCAACAGGAATTAGTATTGAAGAGGTTGTACAATCAGGTCCGACTCTTGCATTTGTTACTATTCCAACAGCTCTTGCGACTCTTCCTATTGCTCCAGCTTTCTTTGCAACAATATTCTTTATTGCAATTCTAACACTTGGAATTGATTCGATGTTTGCAATCGTTGAGGTTGTTAATTCTACATTCAGAAATCAATTCAAATGGTTCAAGAAGTTCAGCTTGGAGAAGGTGACATTAATTTTCTGTGTTATCCTATTCTTTTGGAGTCTTTGTTTCGCTACTGGTAACGGACTTTATAGATTGGATGTAGCTGATCATTTCTTATTTGCACATCTTTTATATATCGGTGTTATCTTTCAGCTAATTGTAATTGGATGGTTTTATGGTGCTGATAAAATTCGAAAAACTATTAATGAAACATCAGGGGCGAACGTTGGTAAATGGCTTGAATATTTGATCAAATGGGTAGCCCCAATAGTATTTGGAGGACTTTACCTAATGACATTACCATCAGAATTGGCAGCTCCATATGGAGGATATGACATGTCATTTGTGATAAAATGGGGACTTATTCCAGTGGGTCTAGTTGTCCTGGTTGCATTTATTCTTTCTTTTAAAAAGGGAAATTCAGCTTAAAAGGCCGCAGGCCTGCCACGCCCTCAAGGCGTAAAAAATAAGAAACCAAAAGCTCTTCATCGTCCGCGGTGAGGGGCTTTTTGATAGGAGTATAAATTCTCGTTTTTGGCTATTAGAAAATATTGTCAAAAATTTACGTCTATGTAGTATGCATCCGAGGGGCTATTACGCAGTAGCCTTTAACAAAATTTCTCTATAAATTACTATGACAAACATAACTCGCAGCGGTCGAAAAATACCTACCATAATGGCAACTCAGCATCCAGATAATGCTGGGAAAGTTAAATTTTTGGATAAAGAATTTGTAACTGTGGCAGACGAGCTCGAGGAGTGTTATCGGATGTTTGCAGAGTACGGGGTGGATGAATATATGTGGGATTGGGAAGGGAAGTTTGTGGACGAGGCTGTGGTGGAAAAACTTTTCAGAAAGCATCCTGACTTTTTTCAAAATCATCATCTTGGGCGGGATTTTTTCTTGACTTTTCGTGTGCCAAATACGGATGAAGAAAAAACGGCCAGGGTGGCGAGAGCGTATATGAGCATCCTAACAGCAGATGATTTTGCAGCTTCGAGTGGGTTTTATGGGCCGCCGGTTTTTGAAGTGATTTTGCCGATGACAACGAACACAGATCAACTTATGAGAATTCAAAGGACTTTCCGAAAAGTAGCGCAATTCGAGCGTGAAGTTTTTTGTCATGAGATGGGAAATGCTGAATCAATAAATGTGATCCCACTTTTTGAAGATACGGAAACGATTATAAATTCTTGGAAAATCATGAAAGAATATGTGGAGGCTTGTAAGCAAGAGTTCGGGCAGGAGATAACTTATATGAGACCTTTTATAGCTCGCTCAGATCCGGCGATGAACGCAGGGCTAGTGCCGGCAGAATGTGCTATGCGGGCAGCGATTTCGAACTATTATTACAAATTTTCAGCGCAGACTGGAGTTGAGGTTTATCCTATAATTGGGACAGGCTCACTGCCATTTCGAGGAGGGCTCAATCCTGCATATCTTGAGTCTAGATTGCAAGATTTGGGTGGAGTCCGCACAGTCACTACTCAGTCGGCATTCCGATATGATTATTCAGAAGAAGAGGTGCAGGCAGCCTATAAACTTTTGAAAAGAACACTTCCGAGCTCAAAACCACTTGAATTATCAGATTCAGAAATAGTAGCAGTCCTAGAGATCAATGATATTTTTGGCCAATTTTATAGAGGCACTGTAGAGGCAATTGCTCCACTCATAAACAGGATCGCCGAAGATGTTCCGGGGCGCCGCGAACGAATCCTTCACATAGGACTTTTTGGTTATAGTAGAGGAATCGGCGAAGTGAAACTCCCACGCGCAATCAAGTTCACAGGAGCACTTTATTCAATAGGACTTCCTCCAGAATTCATAGGGACTGGGCGGGGTCTAAATGCCCTAAAAAGACAGGGAAGATTTCACTTGATAGAGAAATTATACAAAAATCTCCGAGCAGATCTAATTCACGCAGGTAAATATTTTAACCCAGAAAACCTCGAATTACTTATGCAAGAATACCCAGCTCTAGCGGATTACAAAGAAGACATCCGCCTAATTGAAGAGATACTCGAAATCCCAATTGGTCCAGAGAAACCCCATCACTTCATCCACAGAAACCTCTCTTCATCCGCGTACTGGCAACTGCAACAAAATTCCCCAGCAACAGACGTAATAGTAAAATCCGGCCTCATGCGCCGCAGCCTTGGTTAAATTGAAAAACCTCAAACCCTTTCAAATTCGCCATGTAATGCACTTTTACCCTTCAAAAAAAGGCATTTTTTTGGTATAATCAGAAGATTAAATTATAGATTTACCAAATACGAAATGATCGACATAACACTGAGCAAAATTCGCTCACTCAAAAAAGTGCATATCCACATATCAATTTTAGCAATTTTGCTAACAACAGTAGGTGGATTTCTTCTCTCAAATGATAGGAGTTACGCAGGTATAACCCAAGTAGATTGTAGTGGGGATATGGGATCCCCTACAGCTGTAGATGAAGCTAGTTTAACGGGAGAGGCAGTCACTTTCGCGAATACTGGAGGAGATGGAGTGTGTTCATTGAGTGCGGCTATTACCAATGCGGCCTCAGTAACGATCAATGCTGACGTTGTTGTTGTCCATGACTCTGAAAGCTCAGTTGGTTTCAATATTTCAACTACTGGTAATTTTGCTTTAAATGGAGAAATCAATGTTGAAGGACGTGGTTGTGCTTCGACCACAGGTCCTGATGCAAGTAATGCATGTACAAATCAAGCGACGACTGATGGTGACCAAACGGCACCTGGTGGTGAAGGAGCTGACGATGGGTCAGGTTTTGGAGGAGGAGCTGGTTATGGAGGTGAAGGTGGACGTACTCCAACAGATAATGGTGGACGTTATGGATCATCTATTTATCCGAGCTTTCTCGGTTCTGGTGGTGGTAATGCTACTGGAGGAGGGGGAGGAGGAATGGTTAAACTTGATATTGGCGGAGATGCAGCGATTGACGGAACATTAACAGCTAATGGTAAAAATGGAGGAGGAGCTCATTCAGGAGGAGGCTCCGGTGGTTCGATTCTTGTTAACGTTGATGGAGCTTTGACTGGTAGTGGATCCATAAGTGCAAATGGAGGAGATCGAGCTGGAACTAGTAGTGGTAGTGGTGGTGGTGGTCGTATAGCGCTTTATTACGGCCCCAGTTCTTCAATTGGAACTCTCAAAGCAAATACCACAGTTGATGCGGGAACATTAGGTGCAGCAGGGGAGGATGGTACGATTTTGATTGTCTCTGATCCAGATGCTGACACCGATGTGACAGATGGTTACAATTCTGCGGAAACCTCAGATGACACCTGGTTGTTTTCGGGAGATCATTTTGACATCTTAGATGAAGATGATGGAAGCGATGATTCAACAGTTACACTCGACGTTGCTTCACTGACCATAGAAACAACTTCGGACAGTCTAATAGCGAGTGACGTAACAACCATCAATCTTACTGCAGATACACTGGATATAAGTGAAAATGGAACGATTGATTGTGGAGATACAGCTACGGCGCAATGGAATTGGTTAAGTATTGATTCTATTACTTGGGCAAATCAGGATTTGACTTGTCCAGAAATCGATTGGGGAACTGCAACGGATCTGTCTTTTAGCGGTTCTGCAGCAATTGAGGCGAGTAAGTCAGAAGATGTCGATGCTATGACTATTAATGCTAATGGGACTACGGCAGGTTTGATACTTACGGATACTGCTAGCTGGTCTGGGAATATGCTACTGGAAAATTTAACAACTTTGAATGTTGGAGGTACCGCTTCAATAACTGCAGATACTTACGGTTGTGATCAAGAGGAAGGCCCTAGCGTTAGTAATGTCTGTCAGGTCGCTGGAGATTCTTTAGGTGGAGAAGGGGTGGATCCAGATTATGCTGGTGGTGGTGGTTATGGAGGTGATGGTGGTGAGAGTCCAAGTGGTGGTGTTGACCAAGGAGCTTCTTTTGGATCTGCTCTACATCCAATCCATTTCGGAGCGGGTGGGGGAGATGCTGCCAACGGTGGAGCGGGTGGTGGTCGTCTAAAAATATCAACCACAGGAAATGCAGTTGTGGATGGAACGATATCAGCCAATGGTCAAACTGCGCCAGGGGGTAATGGTGGAGGGGGATCTGGAGGAGCGGTGTATTTACGAATAGGAGGCTCTTTATCAGGATCAGGTGACTTAAATGTAAATGGTGGTAATGCCTCTAGTTCAAATAATGGAGATGGAGGAGGAGGTCGTATAGCTATTTATTATGTTTCTGGGACACCAACAACATTAATTAGTAATGCTACAGCAAACGAAGGAACCGTTGGTCAAAATGGTGAAAATGGTACGATTTTATTTGCGATTGATCCGAACAATGATAGTGATGGAGCTAGTGGTTTTCTTAGTACAGAGACGGACGACGATACTTGGCGTTTTATTGGAAATCGATTTAATCTTTATGATTTAGATGACGGATCAGATGATTCAACAGTAGCTCTTACAGTTAGCAGCCTGGACATTGACACAACTGGAACTTCGGATGTCCAAAGTGATGTAACTACAGTGAACTGGACAGTGGGCACTCTGAATGCGAGTGGGGATGGAATTATTAATTGTGTAGATACTAGTACGGTTCAATTTAACTGGCTAAGTATAGATTCTTTCACTTGGGCAGATCACGATATGACATGTCGTGCTATTGATTTCGGTGTGGATACAGATATGACTTTTAGTGGTTCAGCGACAATTACTACAGTAGATGAATTGGCCACAGGAATAACTGTAAATAATAATTCTGCTGATAATAAACGCGGTCTGACTTTATCGGGGACAGCCTCATTTGTGGGGAATATACTACTTGAAAATTTAACAACTCTTAATATTGGAGGGACATCTTCATTGACTGCAAATGCGATGGGTTGTGGGGAATTTACCGGTGCCACAGCTAGCAATACCTGTGAAGACGGGGGTGACTCACTTGGTGGTGAAGGTGATTTCTCAGGTTGGGCTGGGGCTGGTGGACACGGTGGAGCTGGTGGACATGCCGCTGGTGGAGGAACTTATGGATCACAAACAGCACCGGTTTTGATGGGGTCTGGTGGTGGTGCACAAGTAGCACAGGGTGGAGAAAACGGTGGGGATGGAGGAGGTAGAATTATATTGCAAACTTCTGGGAATGCAGTGATCAATGGTGCCGTTTCTGTAGATGGTGAAAATGGTGGACCTGCAACTGGTGGAGGAGGGTCCGGTGGATCTTTATATTTAGTAACGATTGGTGAATTATCAGGAACTGGATCATTAGATGCCAAAGGAGGTAATTCTAGCGGTGGGAGTAATGGATCTGGAGGAGGAGGACGAATGGCGATTTATTATGGGACTCTAGGCGGTGGTGAATCAGTTTCTTCTAGTGGGGATGTCGCAGCTGGTACTGGAGGTACAGTTGGTGGAGTAGGTACTCTAGAAAAAGCAGCCCTCTCAGCTCCAGATGCTCCTACGATTTCTTCTCCAGCAAATTCAGCAACAGGAGTATCGCGTACACCGACAGTTACAAGTAGTGCATTTAGCGGGGATATTTCTCATACATACACAGACTGGGAAATTGCAGAAGATTCTGATTTTACAAAAATAATTTGGTCATATACGGGTGAGGCGACTTCGAACTTAGAAAGTATCGTAGTGAATTCTTCAAATGGTACTTTTGCGGGACGTCATGCAGGACAAACTCAGCTTCAGGCTGGTACGTATTATATTCGTGCACGTCATGCAAATGCGGTAGGTGAAAGCTCGGATGGTGCTTCAAATAGTTTCACAGTCTTGAATACAGCTCCAACGGTAGCTTCACTTTCGGCAAGTCAGCACACGGATGGAACAGGAGTGGTGGATTTGGAATTTATAATCGATGATGCGAATGATGATAATTTGGTAGAGGCCAAAGTTGAAGTATATAATGGTAGTTCATGGACGGCAGCAACTCTTTCTACAGATGGTGGAGATACAAGTGCGACCTATGGGACACCTACAGTTGATAATGGAGAAACATATCAAGTTGGTAATGCGCCAACTTCATATATATCAACTTCAAGTGGAGCTAATACAATAAATGTAGACTGGGATGTTGCCAGTGATTTTGCTGACTTGGATACTTCTTCAGCACAATTCCGTGTGACTCCATATGATCAGGGAGGGGAAGGTACAGTTCAAACTTCTACTACATTTACGGTTGACCTTGTTGCCCCGACTACCCCTGGTTCATTATCAAAAGATTCAGGGTCGGGGACTACCGCGGTAATGACATGGACAGCTTCGACAGAAACTAATTTTGCCAACTATTCTATCTGGTACGGAACAAGCCAATCAGATGTGCAGAATCTTATATCCTCTGAATGGAGCGATTCAAATGACGGGGATTTGGCAACTATTTCTACAACCACAACTACAGTTACGGGGCTCACAGCTGGAAATACATACTATGCATTGATTTGTGGAGTAGATGATTATGGGAACGAAGGTTGTGGCTCAGACATAAGTTTTGTGACGAATCAAGTTCCGACAGTCACGTCGGTATCAGGGTCCCCTTCAACAGATGGGTCAGGAGAGGTGAGGGTGACAGTTGCAGGCGTAGATGATCCGGATGACGATGACACATTACAGTTGAAAGTTGAATACAACACGGGGGCAGGTTGGACCAAGGCAACGATAACGGAAGGGGCCATAAGTGCGACATATGGGAATCCTAATATTGAAAACGACAACGCATATCAAGTAGGTAATGCAAGTGGATATATCACGACTTCGTCAGGTGCAAATCAATTGATATTCAAATGGGAGTCGATGACGGACGAGCCGACTGCAGATCTTTCAACCGCTAAGCTCCGAGTGATTCCATATGATGGTGTGGCCGATGGGTCTGAAGCAGAGTCATCAAGTCTCACATTAGATAATGTAGCTCCATCAGGAATGGCCAGTTTTGCAGCTAGTGCGACAACTTCCTCTACAATTACATGGGGTTGGACGGCAGCGAGCAGTGAGACAAGTTTTGATCATTATGAAATCTGGTATGGTGAAAATCAATCAGATGTGGAAAATAGAACAGGTACTGCGACCGAATGGGACGATAGTGATGATTCCAATTTCACAACAATGTCTACAAGCTCCACAACGATTACGGGGCTCAACGAAAACAAAACATATTATGCGAAGATCTGGGCTATTGATTCATATACAAATGAAGCAACTCTCTCGGCAGCGACTGCAAACAACAATGGTCTGCCAACCCTCAGCAACGCCACAGCAACTCAGGCCACAGACGGCTCAGGTGAAGTTACAGTGCAGTTTTCAATTGATGACGCAGATGATGACGACACCCTTCAAGTGCAGGGGCAATACAACATAGGATCGGGTTGGGTACCTATTGATTTCAGTGAAACCGCTGAAGATATCAGCGTCTCCGCTGGTACAGAAAGTGTGAGTGTCGAAAACGACAACACATATCAAATTGGTAACGCTAGTGGATATATAAAAAGTTCATCAGGGATAAATACAGTACGTATAGTATGGCCAACTCTCAGCCAGGTTGGAGGTGATGTATTTGATACAAGCTCTGCACAGGTGAGGCTTACTCCTTATGATGCTACGGAAAATGGTGCGATCCTATCGATCTCGAGCGTGACCTTAGACAATGTAGACCCAACAACTATAGCCGGAGTTTTGGTTTCAAGAAGTGGCGATGATCTCGCTGTCTCTTGGACAGCTCCAACAGAATCAAACTTCGATCATTACGAAATCTGGTACGGCACAACGGCGGCAGACGTTGAGAACCGCACGGGCACTGCGACCGAATATGACAACGACGATGATTCAAATCTCGCAACTTTAGCAACGACAAGTACATCTATAAGTGGCCTCGATCTTTCAAGTCCTGGAGAAACTTATTACGCAAGTATATTTGCAGTTGATGATTATGGAAACGAAACCACCACTACTAGTTCATTCTTTACTGGAGTAGTTGGAACATCAAGCAGTGTTAGTAGAAGTTCTTCTGACACTGAAGACGCTGCAGAGGAAGCAGAAGGCACTACAGAGGTGTCTGAAGAAGCCAGCGAAAGTTCTACAGAAGATACAGAAGCTACAGAAGCTGCAGAAGCCGGAGTAGAAAGAACTGGCACAACAGGAGCAGAGGCTCCGGGTATTTCAGAAACAACAGATGGAATATCCACAGTAGAAACTACAGATCAAACAGATCCAGAAGAGGGGAGTTCAGAGACATCTGCTATGGGAAACCTAATCAAAAACACACAACAGATTGTTGAAGAAAAAGAATATACAACGGAAGCCAAAGGACGGTTGGAGCGATTAATAGATTCGAAAACTTCTGAAGCATCTCCATGGAGTGCTAGACATTTCAAAGCATTACTAAAGAACGAATCAGTATCGGAGTACATAAACACATCAGGTCCACTAGCGGTATTTATACAAAAAACCGCAGAGAAACCAAACAAAACTATAACTCAAGAGGACGCATTGAAAATATTAATTGCCACAACAACTTCAGAGAAAAAAGTCATGCAGGATTTCAACAATCAAGCTTTGAAAGCTGCAGAGGACAGAGGCCTTGTGAGCCAGTCAGACGCTCTCGACTCAGAAGCGACCTTAACCCGAGCCCAGGCGTTAATCCTCCTTTTCAAGACAGCTAGCCCAGAATTCAGATCTACATTTATGGACACAATTCTCGAAGAATTCGGGCCGGGAGCGCTCCCATTTGAAGATGTAAATATTACTGATCGCACAGCCCCTTACATCTACTTTTTCTACAACAAAGGATTCATAGAGGGGTACGAGAATGGGCGTTACGACAACGGAAAACTTTTCAAGCCAGATGCTGAAATGACAAATGCAGAATTCGTGAAGACACTGAATTTAGTTCAGCAAGAAATGAAACGTTTGGAAGAAGAATCTCCAGAAACGCTAAGTTTCAAAGACAGATTCACAGCCCTACTCAATTTTAGAAAAGGTATAGGGCCATCTAATTCTAAGGACAGGAAAATAGCCTTATTTAATTCATCTGGAATAGAGAAACTTTCAACACAAGAAGAACGCGAAAGACGAGTACAGAAATTCATAAGAATGTTTTCTCGCTAAATTTTTCGCAAGCCCAGCATTATCCCATTGACAAACCCACATCATCCATTAGATTTGGAGACGGATTTTGACGTACAAATTCTCACAGATATCCTCACATATGAAAATCACAATCCTACAAGTCGGCAAGACCAAAGATTCCTATATTGAAGAAGGTCTGAAAGAATACGAAAAGCGCCTCCAGGCATTTTGCAGTCTCGAAAAAATCACTCTCAAAGAATCCACAGGAGCGAAGTCCAAACAAGAACAAATCCAGGAAGAAAGCAAAGAGATAATTAAAAAACTCTCCTCCCACAAAGACCACAAAAAGATCCTCCTCGACATCTCCGGCCGCGCGCTCTCTTCAGAAGAATTCGCATCTACAATCAAACGAATCAGAGACTTCGAAACAGGCAAAATAATCTTCATAATCGGCGGCCCATACGGAGTTTCAGACACTGTCCGCAAAGCCGTAGACCTCCGCCTCAGCCTCAGCAAATCAACCTTCACTCACCAAATGATCCGCCTAATCTTCCTAGAACAAATCTACCGCGCCTTCACAATCATTGAAGGGAAGAAGTATCATTACTAAAAAAACATTCGGCAACTATTGACCCCCACTCAAAAAAGCTTATAATACCGTCTCGTTAACGAAAAAATATGAGCCCAAAAAGAAAGTTGATTCTTGGTGATCCATTGAGCGCAGATGAAGTGGACGGCATATTGAGCAATACAACAGATCCAACAAGAAGAGCGTCAGATGCAGAACGTCTCGAGGGGGCATCATCAATTACTGAAGTGATGTTAGGAGATTCTAGTCTTTTAACTGGAGTAGAGAATGTGCGTTTGTTTCTCAAAGATGGAGGACTTCTCGTGGTAAAGAATGGGAGACTTGAGACTAAAACCAAACAATTTGGAAAAGCAGCTGCAGCATTAGTTAGACAAATTAGAGGATTCTTAGCTCAAGGTTTTGATATGATAGGTAATCAATCAGAAGGTTCAGTCGCCATTATGAAACTTGCTGAAGGTGCAAACCAAAAAGAGATCAATGATTTTTTTGCACAATTACCAAAAGGCAGTCTGATCAAAGACGGTCATGGTAATCAGTATGCAATTAATTGGCATTATAAGAATTCATTAAGTCTCATACGGGAAGATGGGAAAAAATGTGTAACTAGGATAACTCCACCATATGAGGTAGTTGAAAGAATAGAAGAAGAAATGCAAGTGGATCTCAGTGCAGATTTCCCAACACCGGAAGTCCTTAGAGAAGGTTTGAAGCCAGGTATGTGTATTGAATTTGAAGAGGATGGCATTAAGAAAAGAGGATTAATACTGGGCGCTGTTGAGGAGAATGGTTATTTTGAGTATTCCCTATTAGATCATGAAGGAGAGGGGCGTTCATCGTCAGCTCATATTGATTGTATATCGAATATTCATCTATTAGGTACAGTGGATAGTTTGGAAGGTATATATTATAGTACATATTGTAGAAGCGATTTTGAGAGTTATCAGTCTTTTATGGCGAATATTGAATATGGTGAAGAGATTGTTTTAAATTTCCTTGGTTATTATCCAACATATTGGACTGTAGGTCAGGCCCCTGAAGGAGGAAGGCTAGATTATTATTGGGGGACCCCCGGAGTTAGTTTAGATAAAGATCGGGAAGAAATAGAAGAAATATATGAATTACCTTGTAATAAAAGTAGATTTGAGACTTCCGGTAAAATACATATATTACGAGTAGAAGAATTGTATAGGAGGATGAAATCGGTAAGAAATATCACTAATCAAAAAAAATGCTAGATAGTTTATTTGATCGAGAATTTCCATATCAAGAACTCGATGCACAATTCGACACATTAGCTGAACCAGTAGAAGAAGGTTCAGGACTCGCAGCTCCAGAGCTCGCAGAAGATCTCGCGGGTCAAGAATTTCATGTCTGTACAGTCAGAAAAAAAGAAATAGGAGATCTTTCCATTGGAACGGTTTATTGGCTATTACAAGCCGCGAAAGCGAAGCGCAGAGGCGCGAAAATTGTTGTCACAGATTTTTATGATAAACCAGAAACTCCAAACGATGGAGTAGAGAAATTTATGAAAGAGATTGGTCTGCTTGAAGAGGATGAGATATGGCCAGTAGAAGATGAAGAGCCTGCCTCAGAATCAGAAACTAAGGTAGTATTCCGCAGAGCAGAAGATGTAGAAAGAGATCCAGAAGTTTGGGAAAGATTTTGTGATTACGTTAGAGCCAATGCAGAGGCCATAGAAGATTGGGATATCATCGGACATCAAGTTAGAGCGGGTATTGAGGCAGTTATAGCTGATGACACACATGAAGTACCTCCATCATTAGAACGTTTATTTGAAGAGCTCGCTACCTGGGTAGATGGAATCGATAAACCTGGGGTTGTGCAACTCCTCAATCATGAACGAGAAATAACCGCCTGGATCAGAAGATTATATGCAGAGGCGGAGAAAGAATTTTGGCAAGTGGAGCTCCCTTTTAAAAATGAATACAGGGCATTAGAAAGAGTTCCCTCTGAAACAGATGAGGCCCCAGATCTAAAAATTCGCCTAAGACTCAGGGATTTACACAGAAAACTCGCAGGCACAGATGCAGACAAAGAACCAGAAGAGCGTAAAGAATTTTATGAAAGTTTGTTCAAAGATTTGATAGATCTACTAAAAGCAGGATCATTCGATTTACAAATGGATTATGCGAAATATGGTGGCTCAGGAGTGCCCTTGGACCAAGTTTCCTGGGTGACAAGGGATATAACACAATGCTTAGAAGAAGTCGCACCAAGCTTAGTGCCACATTTCTTGATTAGAGAAAACGTCCCACAAGGTGGGAAGAGGGAGCATTGGATGTATAGAAAAGGGGAAAAGGAAATTGTAGCAGCTCTTGATGAAATTTTAAAAAATGAGCTAGCCAAAGAAAGGCCTTCACTAAAAGATTTAATAAAAGTCTCCTCTGCTCTAGAATATTCATTTCGTATAAATAATCCAATAACTACCAGACTTCTCGATGACCGTATAGATATAGAAGAGTTAGCTGAGTTCTGGAAACTTCTGATATCAGGAAGTGATTTAAGGACCCAAATAACCCTTTGGGGCCATCCGATAACAACTAAATTGGTGCAATCTGCAGATTTAAGCAGAGAAAAGTGGGAAGCATTAAAAAAAGAATTTTATGCAACTTTATCTGCAAGGGATACCTGGATCCCAAACGTTAAGGATCTATTTTCTACTCCAATAATGCAAAGAATTATGAGAGAGCTTGCCGAAGAGGAACCTGAAAAACTATTTTTATGCGCACGAGAAAAAGTAATATTTTATTTTATTGATTGCAATGAAGAAAGGTGTGAAAAGTTTGCCAATGGACCAAATGTTGAGTTGAGAGTAATTATATTCATAAAAACCTTCCTAGAGCGATACCTGGAAACCGACCATGGTACCCATGACGAAGAAGCAAGAAAGTATCTAGCAGGAATTGCAATATTTGAAGGCAGACTTCGAGGTTTCGGTGAAGAGCCCGAAGAACATTCATGGTATCACTAAATATAACATGCCTGAAAAATTTTCACATCCAGATCTTGTTATAGAAACTATTGAACCTCCAAGGCAAATTACTGCTCAAAGGGCGGTGGTATCAGTTGCGATTTTAGAGGGGAGACGGATTTTTGCAGTGGTAGAAAATACATCTCATGAGGAGCCACTTTTTTGGGTATATGGAAGGGGGAAATCAGATGATGTTATACCAGAGGATTTACGCCCTGAGCGTCATGTGAAAAACATGTCTAGCGATCCGGGGAATTGGCAATGGTACAGAGAACTTGATGGTCCAGATCCTGATTTCCAACGTAAAGGGGCTCACCATTTTGGGTCAGCTCATGGGGCAATCCGAGAGTCAGTCAGAGCATTATTTAAAAGGATGGAACGGTGATGGTAAGGGGCTAGATCTTAAATCCCATTGCGAATTTCGCTCATTTATGCGAAAATCATCCCCTTATTTGATAATTTGAGAAATAATGAAGAAATTTTTATCACTTTTGAGTAATTTTAAAGCATCTTTGGTTGTTTTTGGGCTATCACTGGCTGTTTTCACACTTTTTGTAACACTTCTAGTACCACAAGTTAGTGCTTTCACAGACTATTACAATCAGTATGCGAATACGGAAATTGTGTATGAAGGTGAACTATGTGCAGATGTGGATCAAAATGCACTCAGAGGTGGAACTTTTTATGAATGTGCGAATGGGTTGAGTTGTGATATTTTTGAACAGCATTCTGGGCATGTGACTGAGCCGTATGGGCGTTGTGTGAAAGACGAAAAAGCGATGTGTGAGATCACGGGCGGAGTCCTATATGAAGACATGACTTGTAATTGTCCTATGCGGGCAAATGGTGGGTGTAAAGAAGATGTGATCAAAGTAACTCATGATGCAAAATATGATGAATTTCGGGATGAGCTCGTTGTGAGGATCACTGCAGAAAATACGTCAGCGGTGCCGCTTATGTGGAGCGAATACAGGGGTGGTTGTGGATCTTCGACCAAAGATATTTTTGGGGTAAGATTGAGATTGGTAGATGCGCCGTATGTGCACAGTCCAATTGCAAATCCGCAGGATCTGTATGTTGTTGGGGATCCGTGGACTTTTCATGAGTTTTCTGAGAACGAGCAGTACACAGGGGATGCCGGATTTACTTGCCAGGCTTGGGTAAAAAACACTTTTCAATTTAATCCATATGAAGTGAAAGAAGCGACTATGGTGATACCGGGATATACGTTCGACAGTATCGGATACATAGTGGAGACGAAGTACGGAGGTACATTTGAATATGTTTCGCCGGAGGAGGAAATTTATCTTTTGAAATGTAGCGATGGAAAAGTTGTGAGAAATGGACGATGTGTAGAGGTGGATACAGCGAAGGCGCGAGATGCAAAGAGGGACGCACAAATCAAACTCAATTCTAGAACGGTAGTGCCAAATACACTTTTTGATATCAGCGGACACTGGGGCCAACTTTATATTGAAGATCTTCTCGACAAGGGAGTTATAGATGGATACAGAAATAGAATGTTTTATCCAAATCGATTTATAAACCGTGCGGAATTCACAAAAATGCTCGTAAAAGCTGTGGACTATGATTTAGAAAATCGTAGGGCAGGGGAGCATTATTTCAATGATGTGTATCGAAGTGATTGGTTTGCGGAATATGTTTATACAGCGGCGCGTGAAGGAGTTGTAGAAGGTTATACGACAGGGCATTTCCGACCAAATAAGCATATCACAAGAAGCGAGGCGGTCGCTGCAGCTATGCGTGCCGCGGAGCTCCAACCTTACACTTACGCTCACACCTTCTTTTACGATGTACATGAGACTTGGCAAAAGCCATATGTCGAATCTGCATATCGTTTAAATTTGATTAATGGAAAGGGCGGTGGTAGATTTGATCCGGAAGGGTTTTTGACACGTGCTGAGGCGGCCAAAATCGTCTCGAACATTCTAAATTTGGCACCGTCAAATGTCCCTCAACTCAAACCATATATCACTGAATCCATTATCACATGGCCAAGATAGAGATTTATTCAAAAAATCACTGTCCATACTGCATGCAAACTAAGGCTCTTTTCGAAGAAAAGGGTGTTGAATTTGTCGAATACGACATTATTGAAGACGAATCCAAACAGAAAGAAATGATGGAACGCTCCGGCGGTACTCTCATGACAGTCCCACAAATCTACATCAATGACGAACTAATCGGCGGCTACACAGACCTCCAAGCCCTCGAAGACGAAGGAGTTTTGGATGAGAAGCTGAAATAGGTTCACCCGCTACCGCTTTTATGCTAGAATTAACTGAGAAAGAGCTTTAATTAGGCGAAGAAAACAAAAAAAATCAAAATTAAAAATAAAAAAACATGCAAATATCATTTGTTGGGGCAAACCACACTGTTACAGGATCAAAATATCTCATAGAAATTAATGGGAAGAAGTTTCTTATGGAATGTGGAATGCATCAGGGTAAGAGGAAGGAGTCTCAACAAAGAAATAGGTGTTTCCCATTTGAGCCGGAAAGTTTGGATGCGGTTGTGCTTTCACATGCGCATATTGATCACAGCGGGAATCTGCCAAATCTCGTGAAACATGGATTTCAGGGGCCGATTTTTACAACTCATGCGACCAAGGATCTCTGTGAATACATGCTCACAGATTCAGGGCGAATTCAGGAACGAAATATTGAATACATAAACAAGAGAAAAGAAAAACGTGGTGAAGAATTGATAGAGCCACTTTACACAGAGGCGGATGCTTTGAATGCCCTGAGTTTTTTCAGAGGCCAAAATTATTATGAAAGTTTTGAAGTTGTAGATGGAGTGACTTGTACTTTTTATGACGCTGGGCATATACTCGGATCGGCGTTGGTATGCTTGAATCTGCATGATTTTGAAACTGATGAGAAAGTGACATTTTTGTTTACCGGGGATCTTGGGCGGCCACATCTTCCAATCCTCCGTGATCCAGATATTGAGCGTTTGCCAGAAGTAGATATTCTCATGACAGAAAGTACATATGGAGATAAATTTCATAAATCGATTGTGGAAGCTCAAGACAAACTTGCAGAGATAATCAATGATACGGCAGCGAAGGGTGGGAAAATAATAATCCCTGCATTTTCACTTGGGCGTACCCAGGAAATCACATACGAATTGCATCAGCTTGTCGATAAAAATATGATCCCGGCGATTCCAGTTTTCTTGGATAGTCCGCTCGCAGTGAACGTAACCGGGGTTTTCAAAAAACATCCAGAATGTTATGACGAAGCGGCAAAAAAGATGCTTGAGGAAGATGATCACGCAGTACTGTCTTTTGATAATTTCAAGCAGACAGAATCGGTAGAAGAATCGAAAGCTCTCAATAATTTCAATGGTCCTTGTATTATAATTTCAGCTTCAGGGATGTGTGAGCATGGGCGTATCGTCCATCATTTAAAAAACAACATCGAGGATCCTAGAAATACGATAATGATTGTTGGATATCAGGCAGAAGAAACACTCGGAAGAAAACTAGTAGAAGGTGAAAAATCAGTGAAAATTTTCGATAAAACATATAAAGTAAAAGCAAGAGTTGCGACTATGAATTACTTTTCAGCTCATGCGGACCGCTCAGACCTTTTGAATTTCGCAACCAGCTTGAAGGGACTCAAAAGAGCATTTGTAGTGCATGGAGACACTCATCGAAGTATTGCTTTGAAAGAAGCTTTAGAGAGCAATGAAGTGCCAAATGTTATGGTCCCATCATGGGGAGAAGTTTACAACCTCGGCGTAAAGAATATAGAAGAAAACTTAGCACCAGATCTCCGCATGGCATGCGATGGAGAATACGTCTATGACGAAGATGGCAAGCTCGCTCCAGCGGATAAATCTAAGCTCGGCGGCTCAGGATTACTCGACCACGAAGGAAATCCAATGTTCGCAAATACTAAAAAACCAAAGAAAGAAAAGAAAGACAAGAATGTTCGAGTTGAAGAAAAAGATGGTAAAAAAACGACGATTAAGTCCCTCGGAGTTGACAAAAACGCCTCAGATAAAAAAGACACTCCAGATACTTCAACTTTTGACTCAAGCGGGTTTTAATCTCCCCTAAGCAGCATACCTACGAAGAAGAGGGGAATCTTCGCATATCTCATCATAATCATCCCATGAGGATATCCTATTTGCAGGATTTCTCTGCCCTGTTCTCTCAGTTAATTCATAAAGAGCATCAATATCCGGCTCCAAAGCTTTTACATTCAATTTACCTTCTTCTTCTAATTCCGCTTTGCACTTTGCTTTTGATTTATCTGGTTCCCACATTCCAATCAGGCCATGGGCTTCAACCTCTCTTTTGAAGCTCATGTCATTATAGGGCCCTAACTTGTTTCCTTCCAATAATTCTGCCAAGACTACTGAAATTCCAAATTGATCTGAATTGGGGTGCAATACACTGAGTTCCGGGTTGGTTTCGCAGGGCTGTCTTTCGGGTGGGGAGAATCCATTAGTTCCTTCTACGCGCCACCTATCTGTACTAGCTATTCTGTCGAGTTTTCCAAATAAATCCAAATCCAGGATTTTTAGTCTTACTTTATCAAGCTCCTCGCGAATTTGTTCAGAAGTGAGGGGTCCGTCTAATTTTTTGGGAGATAGCATTTTTTTGATCAATTTGCCATTTTCCAGAAGTAAATTACTGGTTTTTAAATCTCTGTGCAGAACTCCTTTTTCTTTACATTCCATACTAGAACTAACTCCATCTCTGGCTGTAACTATTGCCGACGAGAATCTTCGACTTGGAGGATGAGGGCGACTATAAACATGCTGCCCCTGAGAATCTCTTCTGAACAAATGCTCTCCTTCAACATACTCCTGCAAAAGAGCCATTTTGATAAGTTGGTCATCAGCTAATCCGATTATATGCTCCATCTTTCCACAAACAACTCTGTCTATGATCATAGCTCGTATCTTCTCTCGAAGTCGTTTTTTCAAAGGTTTTAAGTGCTCAAAATTAGGATATCTGTCATAGTGCTTCAGAGAAAAAGGCCGACCTTCAGTATCGGTTACTACATAAACAGTGCCATAAGCTCCTTGTCCAAGGATGGTTGCTACTTCGAATTCTTTACCCCTTCTTTCAACGATATCCCATTGTCCGTATTTGGGTTTTCTGGAAAAACTTCTCTTCATCCTTTAACATTAAAAAACAAGACAGGATTATATGCCATACGCTTGCTATAAGTCAATCCGTCCCGTGAGCACGCTCAATACAAAAAGTATGATTGCGGCAGTTCCGATGAAATATGCAAAGATTCTTTTTTGCACTTTAGGGGTTTTATAAGGTATTATTATCTCCCGTTGGCGAGAGGATTGTTTCGCCCGAACTTTAAACTTAAACATCAGTAAAAACAAATATTAAATAGCAAAATGCCAGATCAGAAATTCACAATCAGTATCGCAGGTGAGGAGGTCAAATTCACTCTCAGCAAACGTTTGGGGACACGTAATTTGAGGCTTAGGCTAGATCAAAGTAAGAGGTTATATATTTCAGCTCCGCGTTTTATGAGTACGCGCAGAATTGTTGAATTTTTGGAAGAAAAACAGCATTGGCTCAAACGCAATTTAGAAAAAATTGAAGAGAAAAATAAAGAAACGGCAGCATCCAGTAAACAATTCAGGGATGGTGAAGTTTTCAACTTGCTCGGAGAGAAATACCATTTGGATCTGAGATTTACTCAGAGAAAATATCCAAAAGCATATTTCGAATGCACAGAAGCTGGAAACAATATGTTGATATTGGAATTGCACGAGGACACTGCTTTTCGAGAGCTCGCTGAAATAGGTCGAGAGACGATAGAAAAGCTGTATAGGAAATACGCCAAAGAGCATTTCACTCAGAGATTAGAAGAGCTGAACGCAGAGTACTATGGATTCAAATATGGCGACATTCGTGTAAAAAACCAGCGAACACGTTTTGGATCATGTTCTTCAAAAAGAAATCTGAATTTCAATTGGCGGGTTATTATGGCTCCGCGGAAGATTGTAGATTATCTACTTATCCATGAGCTCTGCCACACAAAAGAAATGAACCATTCCAAAAAATTCTGGGACCTAGTGGAGCATGCCTGTCCGAATTACAAAGCACATCGGACATGGTTAAAGAAGAGGGGGCATGTCCTCGCGATTTGAGACCCAACTTAGAGCTTAATACAGCTCAATCACTGCATCCTCTTCTTCAAGAAGGACTTCAATGTCAGCAACTTCTGGGGCTTTGATAGTGTTTACTTTAATAACTGCATCGGGATATGTATTTAGCACATCCGTAGTTACAGCATCATTTGCTCCGCTGAAATGGATAGACATTGTCACTACCGCTACAGCGACGGCAACTAGAAATACGAAGATTGATATATGGCTTGGCTTCATAATGATTTATTACAAAATGAGGGAGCAGCTTACCCTTTACATAAGCCATTTTGCAACTCTAAAGACTTGACGGATGCCAAGAAAGTCGTATTTTCACGAAGCCGTCCTAGGACGACTTGTTGTAGACAAAAAACTGAAATTTAATTCCCTTCTCCTCAATAGGTTCTGATAATGCTTTTTTCTCAAAACCTTCCGGCACCTCCGGAAAGAAAGTGTCACAATCAAAAGTCTGGTCGATTTCAGTGATGTAGATGGCTTCACAGTCTGGATTTTCTATTGTATGAGCGTACAAAGAGCCGCCCCCGACCACAAATATTTTCTCAATTTCTTCCATTTCTAACACTTTCAATCCATTCTCAAAAGAATCAGCCAAAAGTACTTCCTCATCCACTTCATAATCTGCATTGCGGGTCAAAACCACATTAATTCTACCTTTTAGCGGTCTATGTGCCTCTGGAATTGATTCCCAAGTTTTTCTACCCATTAATACGACATTTCGTTTAGCCGGATCCGTCACTCGAGTAGTAACTTCTCGGAAATGTTTCATGTCACCCGGCAAATGAGGCCATGGAAGATCATTATTCTTACCAATTCCTCGGTTCTTATCTGTCGCTACGATTATTGAGAATTTCATTTTTCAAAAAGTTAAACCGCTATCGGGAATTTAATAAATGCTTCATGAGTGTAATCTTCGAGAACGAAATCTTCGAACTCAATTTCATCAAAAGGTTTCTTGGCAATTTTCAAAGTTGGGAGTTTGTGTGGAGTTTTCGTGAGTTGTTCTTTCATACCCTCAACGTGATTTAGGTAAATATGTGCATCTCCAATCGTATGTGTGAAAACCCCAGGAGTAAGGTCACATTCCTGAGCTATCATGATCATTAGGGCCGCGTAGCTCGCTATATTAAACGGAACTCCAAGTGCAATGTCAGCGCTCCTCTGATACAGCTGACAATCCAGCCGACCATTGATTACATAAAACTGAAAAAGTAGGTGGCAAGGTGGCAAAGCCATATCTGGCACTTGTGCTACATTCCACGCACTCACAATTATTCGTCTTGAATCAGGATTATTTTTTATCATATCAATTGCCTGTGCAATTTGGTCGATATGATCGCCATCTCCTTTTGCAGCGCATTCATCACATTTTCCATGACTACATCCATATTTCGGCCACGACCTCCACTGATACCCATATATCGGCCCCAACTCTCCATCAGGCGCCGCCCAAGCATTCCAAATCGGCGTATGCTGAGTCAAATTATCATTTATGTTTGTAGATCCTTTCAGAAACCAAAGAAGCTCCCGAATCACGGCTTTGAAAAGAGTTTTTTTTGTAGTAACCAGCGGAAACCCATCACGCAGATCATATTTTCTCTGCATTCCAAAAACAGAAATCGTCCCAGTCCCAGTTCGATCAAATTTCTCTTCACCATTTTCCAGAACTTCTTCCACAAGAGAGAGGTATTGTTGCATTTTAAGGAAATTTTTAAATTTAAATTAATATTCGAGGACTGTTTTTATGCGATCGCTTATTTTTATAAGATACTTAGATCTTATAGCTTCTTACTTTTATATTAAAGTTCAAAATTGATCAATATTTATTAATTTGGAATCTTACATCCCTTTTTATTTTTCAACCAACCAACCAACCAACCAACCAACCAACCAACCAACCAACCAACCAACCAACATCTTCTCAATACTAGTTACAACACCACTCGAAAGTGCTCACGATATCGTTTGGAAATAATCACGACACCACTCGAAAGTAAGTCAACGCTCACCATATAATATTTTCACATACCGTCATCTCAAAATGGCATTTTTCGGCTCGCCTTCGCTGTTTTCGAACGTTTTTCACTTGCTCAAAAATGGTGAGTGCGTGGTAGATTAAGAGTGTGATAAATTTATCATTTTTAACCCCTCAAATTATGGAAAATACAGAAAATTTCTCTGATAAAAATCTTGCAGGTTACTCCGACAAAAAACTCTTAGCTCTATGCCGGCGTTATGGCACTCAAGCTTTGCTTTGGCGTCAAAAATTCACAGGCCTTCTCCCTGAAGTCAACCGCCGCCGATTGTACGAAAAGAAAGGATATAATTCTATTTTCGAATTTGGAAAAAGGATGGCGGGGCTAAGCGAAGCTCAGATTAGTTTAGCAATAAATCTTGAAAAACGATTTGTCGATAAACCGGCTCTGCACGAGGCATTAGTGGATGGCAAAATAAGCATTAACAAGTTGGCAAGGGTGGCTTCGATTGCAACATTTGAAAATGAAAAAGTACTGATGAAAAGTGCGAAAAAGTTATCGAAATCAGGTTTAGATGTGCTGGTAAAAGACATGAAGATCGAAGCGAAGCGGAGGTTTTTTGGGAAAGGTAATCAGGGTTGGGTTGATACCCCTGAAATTTTTAATTTAGAGCGCAAGAAAAATAATCAAAACGGCTTACTTGAGCCACAAATCGGGTCAAAATCTCTGCCCGGGCAGAACGCTCCCGAGGCTGGAAGTGGGGATATGGAGACGGCCACGAACGCGAACATGAACATGAACATGAACATGAACGCGAATAACATGCAGGCAAACATTAACGCCCTCCTCGACCTTGGTTTGTCAGGAGAGGTGGTTCAAAAGTTGAGTGAATTAAAAGAAAAAGGGTTAGATGTAAATGAGATGTTGGTAAAATTGTTGAAAAAAAGAGAGGAAGAGTTGGGAGAAAGAAAGGCAGTGCAAAGCGAAAAAGTGATGGAAAGTGAATTGAAACGGAAGGTGTCAGGAGGAAGGCCGAAGAGGTATATAGCAGCAGAAACCAAAAAAATCCTCAAAGAGGAATATGGGACTAAGTGCTCCGTGCCAAACTGTAGACGTGATGCGAGATGCGCGCATCACACTGCCAGATTTGCACTGACGGGTAGTAACAATCCATATTTCTTAGCGCCACTTTGCCGCGAACATCATGAAATTGCTCATATGATAGATGAAAAGGTTCTTACTAAGAGACGGATGCAGTAGAATTTAGATTATATCTTCAGGAAAAACGAGGGGCTTTGAGAGAAAAAGCGGAAAATAAAAAAATCACTAAGCAATACTTGCAATATGAAAGATATATGCTAAGGTGATGCCTCATATAAGGTTAAAATCAAATATTATGTCGGAAAGAGAACCACTCCCAAGAGAAGAATTAAGCGTAATTCCTGAAGAAAGGCTTGAATCTGGGGACTTTAGAGGCGGAGATATATATGTGGGTCCAGAAACATATGAAGAATGGTTAAAGGCTAAAGCGGATTTATGTAATTCAATATCTAGTGGAGGAGTAAGATTGGGAGAATATGATCATCATGGCGTAGTAGAATTGGCATCAGGTGCACGTGCACTCATTGGAAGATGTACGACGTATAAAAATAGTGCATTTTCGGGAGTAGGATTAGTTCCAACAGAAGATGGAGAAACTCCTAGAATAGTTGGAGAAGGTATTGCAAAAATGAGAGGTGTAGATGCTAAATTTCTACCGAAAGAGGATTTAGCTGAGCAAGTTTTTGAATTATTAGATGATAGAGATTTGAGAAAGTTGGTAGGTGACATAGGAGGTGTAGGAAGGGCAGTTACTGATGCGGAAAAAGTGGTAAACAAACAACTATGGGAAGAAGTAATGGGGCTATGTGAAGAAGAGGATCAAAGAAGTAGTAATCTAGCCCGTAGAAAATTGTTAGAGCTGGCAATCCATGATCTCGCTATAGATAGGCAGAGACAAGTTAGCAGTCGGCTTGCAGATGAAATTTTTAGAAATATGATGAGAAGTGAGCCATCTTGTTTTCACAGCCTTCAAACTAAAAAGATAGACTTACAAGGTTTTATACGACATGAAGAGACTGGATTAGGTACAGACACCATTGTATATGACTGGGATAGTCAGCTTCCACTGCAAGGTTATGATAAAATCTTTACAGAACACGGTATCATAAGAAATGCCTGGTTAAAAAGAGCGTCAGCATTGATAATCGAAAAATTAAAGCAGAAATTTTCTGGAAGGACGTTGGTTTGTAGGAGGCAAAGATATTTTCAGGGAAAAGGCTATGCGTACAGTCCAAGTGAAGTTAAACTGGATAAATGTGAGGTTGAGATAGCTTTAAGATTTACCGAAGGAGGAATTTGGGTAGATGTAAAAATCGGATACCAAAACCCTAAATACCAAAGATGTTTCGACGGATGGGAAAAAGCTGGCTTGAGAAACTGGTAGGAATTTTACTTCACCCTCTCCTGATCAAGTAGGATCAGCATCTTGACGAATTCGGCATTTGAGACTGATGCGTATGGTCGGCATGTTTTGTCTTCGTAGCCTTCGAGGATTCCTTTGTTGAGCAGGTAATAAACGTATGAGGCGTTTTCTATGCTTCGCGATACGTCGGTACAAGGTGAAGAATCAAATCCGAAGTTTTCTTCAGCTTTCGAAGAGAATCTCATCTTCAGAGATATTCCAGATGCTTTGAGCATCATGCGCGCGGCTTCGCCGCGCGACAAAGACTCTTTCTTATCAAATGCACTGTGAATAAATTTATTCAAAATACGTCCAGAAAGTGCGCGAGTAACAAATGCGCTAGCATCGTCTGAACTCGTTAGGCTTTCGTCTTTTATCAGATCTCCATTGAATATAATCATAGAAAGTATGAGGGCATCTCCCTTGGTCGTCTTGGCATCAGGATCATCTATAAATCTCTTGATAGTTTTCTTGAGATTCGGCGACGCACTCACAGCCTGCCGAATAGTCTCTGTCCCAAGCAATTTTTTGTAATATCTCTCACTCCAAAGCATCTCTTTATTCTCTTCTTCTTGAAGTACTTTCTTCGCTTCTTCCTGAACTTCTTCTACAATCTTTTCATCAACTTCAATTTCTTTCTTTGCTTCTTCCGCTGCTTCTTCAGCTGCTTCCGCAGCAATCTGCTCTTCACTCTTTTTCTTAATCTTAATT
Organism: Candidatus Peregrinibacteria bacterium; assembly: GCA_018697675.1. Classification (GTDB taxonomy): domain Bacteria; phylum Patescibacteriota; class Gracilibacteria; order UBA1369; family JABINC01; genus JABINC01. The sequence goes on along the minus strand of JABINC010000042.1, from coordinate 32,203 downwards.
TTCTTAATGTTCTTGGCCCTTGTTGCATATTTCGCACATTCTTCTTGAATTTCTTTGTCTAAATTAACACTTCCAGGATCACAGATATCATTCGGATCAAATGCATTCAAAAGCTCATAATTATCGGTAAATCCATCTTCATCCGTGTCCATCGAGAGTGGATTTGTTTTATGTTTTTTCAATTCTTTGTAATCGGTAAGTCCATCTCCATCAGTATCTTCATCAAATGGATCAGTCCCCAGTTGTTTCTCAAGGTAATTAGAAAGTTTATCTCTATCTGAATCCTTTTTCTTCTCAGCTTCTTCTTCAGGATTTACAGTTGCGGTGCCTCCACCTTCAACTGCCTCTTCAGAATCGCTTACTTCATCCGAAGAGTCATCGCTTACTTCATCATCACTCCATTCATCATCAGTCCCAGAACCACTATCTTCAGATGAACTTTCATCATATCCAGCTACCGAGTCATCAATTGCGGCTTCCACGGGGCTCACTGCAGACGTTCCAGTCCCTCCGGAAGTCCCACCTTCAGAAGTGCCCTCTTCAGAGCTGCCAGCCTCGCTACTAGAAGATGAGCTACTAGATGAGCTACTCGAGCCTCCTCCAGATACACCAGTAAAGTAAGAAAGAGCATTCAAAGTAGCTTCTCCACCACTTCCCACAGCCCAGATTTTGAAGTAATAAGTTTGACCAGGAGTTGTCAGGTCCATAGTTCCTGCGGTTATAGTTGTCGAAGCAGTAGTTACAGTTGCTAGATCGGTGTCATCGTCATTGTCCCATTCAGTTGCAGTCCCAGTCCGATTCCCTACATCCGCTTCAGTCGTTCCATACCAGATTTCATAATTCAAGAAATTACTAGAAGTAGCTGCGGTCCATGAAGCAGCCATATCATTCCCACTTCTGCTGATAGCAAAATTAGCGAGTCCCGTAGGTGCAGCATCTACTATTGTTCCAGCACTTGCAAAAGGATAAGAGTTACCATCAGATTTAATTATCTGATAATAAACGGTATCTCCTAGAGTAAATGTCCCAGAGAGCGAGAAAGCTCCACTAGCAATTGTTTCAGTTCCCGCAAATGTAGTGTTGTAACTTCCATCTAAAGTATAAAAATCAATTTTACTTCCATCAGCAGCATCAGTTGTACCAGTAATTTCATCTTCATTTATAGTTGTAAAAGCAGTCCCAGAATTACTTGCGTCACCTTGGGCTCCATCTTCAAATGCAGTGTTAGCTGAACTGTCCCCAGCTGCCAAAGAAAATATATTACCACGAAGCGTATTTGTATTAGTGCTACCGCCATCAACGGTTATATCATTATCACTACCGCTTCCATTAAACCCAATCTTATTTGCCTTTATGAGCGGAGAATCGATTGTATCAGAAAATCCATAACCCAGAGTAGCTGTAGTCATTCCATTATTTATCAATATACCCGCTCCACTATTTCCAAAATCTTCAAGAGAGGTGTTTGTACCAATATAGTTACCAGTCACAGTTACATTTGAAAGATTTCCCGAAGTATCGTTGATTTCTATACCAACGCCATTCCCAGAAATAATATTTGATTCTGGTGTGCTGCTACCACCGATAGTAATATCATCTCCACCGAGAGTCCTTATTCCATATCCATTCGCAATAGCTGTGTCTGAGGTAAAATTAAGACCAATTATATTGCCTTCAACTGTAAAGCTAGAACCATCATTAAATAAAACACCAGCCCCAGTATTACCAGAAATTACATTTGGGTCTTCCCCAGAAACTCCAATTGAAATATCAGAAGAAGTGTCAGCGGTGTATATACCATTTGCATTTGCTATAGCAGTGTCACCATCTTTATTAATACCAATCCAGTTATCGAAAATATCAAAAGCACTTGTCGCTCCGCCGAATTCAATACCATTCCCACTATTACCAGAGATAACATTACTCACAATTTCACATGTTCCGCCACTACAATCAGCACTATAGAGTTCAATACCTTCATCCCCATTCGTGAGCATGGTATTACCAGTAGAATCCACGCCTATAAAATTTCCATCAATTGAAAGGTTACCAGTGAATGTTGCAGTACTTATATAGATACCATCACCCAAATTTCCGGCAATTACATTACGTTCATCTTCCGTATTACCACCAATAACAATATTCCCAGCTAAAGTAGGGGTTCCATTGTCGATACATATACCAGTAGTGTTTTGTTTGGATACAGTTCCAGTAGCATCGGTTCCTATATAATTCCCCCAAATATTTACGTCACCAGTGACACCAATAGTAGCAAAGTCGATACCACAGCCGCTTTGTCCAGAAATTACGTTAATTCCTCCCGCACTATTGCTCCCGATCTGATGGCCGCTTCCACTAGATATATAAACACCAGTTGCCCCCGCGTTCACAGTGGATCCATCTGATTCAAGTCCGATATAGTTACCGACAATTCTGTTATTATTACTACTTACATCGATTCCTTTGTCTAATATAATATTTCTGTCAGCAGCAGTAGCACCTCCGAGAGTCGCTCCTCCTTCCATATATACAGAAGATTCGTTCATGTTTTGAATCTGACATCCCTTAATTGTACCATTATTTCCTAAATGAAATCCTTTCCAACTACCTCCACTACCATCAAAGATGATGTTCCCATCACATTCCAAACTAATCGCATTAGACCCACTTATACTTGGTCCATTAGATCCAAAAGTTATGGTTCCACTAACACTGAAATCAATCTTACCTCCAGTAGAACTTGCATCATCAAGTGCGTCACGGAGCGCACAGTCTCCATCTCCTCCACAGTCACCATCATTTTCATCAGTTAGGGTATCTACGGTATAAGTTGGGCCACCTGCAAATACAGTACTAATGGCAAGAGAAAAAGACAAAAACGTTGCTAAAATAAGCACTATACAGATTTTTTTTGAAATTTTAAGCATGGTAGTACAGATCTATTTATTAATTTCCCTATATTATAGCATCAAAATAGTGTTTTTTCAATGGTCCAAAAACGAAAATTTGCCTTTATACATCAAAAAAAGCTAAAATGAGCCGACTTTTTAACTAAAACCTATGAAAAACATACTTTTATCAATATTTCTAACTCTCTTGATCGCTTTTCCAGGATTGGTTTTTGCAGATGAGGCCTCTATCGGTGGCAAGGGTGGCAACATAAAAATTCTAAACAACAGTGATGTTCAGATGTTAGATGAAATCGTAAAAATAGATATCTATCCCAGTGGGAAGTGGGTCTGGGAAGGCATAGAACCTGGGGAAATTGAAGATGAGAAATTAATGAGTGGATATGTTAAATACGACATTACTTACACTTTTAAAAATATTTCAGAAGAGGCAGTAGATATAAAAATGGGCTTCCCAGAATTTTGCGACTATGAATGCAGGGACTCAAGTTCTCGAGACAAATTGCAAGATTTCAAAACTTTCAAAAAGCAAAACAACAAATGGGAAGAAATAGCGGTAGAAAAGCAGGCTGGCACAGAAGAATTGCAAATAAATGAATATGACTCAGAAGTGCCAAATTGGTATGTTTCAGAATTAACTTTTCCTCCTGGAAATACGGAGATCAAAAACACATATTGGGCTATCCCAAACAGTTACAAAGCGGGTATGAGTTGGACGAATTACACATTGTCGACGGGTTCATCTTGGAAAAACTCAATAGAAAGTGCGAAGATTGTTGTGACATTCCATGGTGGTATAACTGTACATGATTTAGATAAAGCAGCTCCGGCAGGTTATGAATTTGACCCAAGTTTCAATCAAGTTAAATGGCATTTCACTGATTTTGAGCCAGGTGCTACTGATAATATAAAAATCCAATATACAGACATAAACGGTAAAAACATGATGTGTAGTTTGTATGACGAAGAGCTAGGGCCGAAAGACGCCTCTTCTTGGCTGCAAGTACAAGGAGAACTTTCATATACACCTTGTTATTCTCATGACCATAATACAGAGACGGCATGGGTTGAAGGAGTAGAAGGAGATGGGATAGGCGAATGGGCGAGATCTCCTATTCAGATGGAATACAACGGATATGGAGACAATCTGGAGAGAACATACGAAAAAGCCCGTATTTTTAATGGCTATGGTGCATCACAGGAGCTCTGGGCAGAGAACAATCGTGTATCAGAATTGAAACTTATTTTCTCAGATGGAAGCGAACAAATTTTGGAACTGAAAGATGAATTCGGATATCAGATTGTGAATTTGCCACAGCCAATCAAAGCCTATGATGAAGTAAAATTAGAAATTGTGAGCGTATACGAAGGTACAAAATATGATGATACCGCTATATCAGAATTTAAGCTCCTGGGGTTGTTTGAGCCACCGGAATATGAAAAAGAAGAGGTTTCGGAACCAGCTACTGAACCAACAGAAGAGGTCGTAGAAGAAGTTGCAGACGACACTCCAAAAGACGATCTTCTTCGCGAGATGACTCCAGAAGAGAATCAACAGACTAGCTTCCGTATGGTAATGCGAGATGTAGTGAGAGTCGTAAAAGGCATCCTCGTTCTCGGAGTGATGCTCTTTGGGCTAATTTTCTTCATAAAAATAGTGAAGAAACAGAAATAGCCTTTCTACTCGCACAACACATAAATCCTACAAATTCAGATAGGTAATTGTGAGTTGTAGCACGGTCGCAAAAGAAACCCATAGAAGATATGGAATATTCGCATATGCCACCCACTTCACATGAGGGTATATGGTTTTCATAGCCCATATCAGAGTCCCAAGTACAAGCACCACATCAACTGCTGCGAGGATATTATTCTGAAGCCCAAATTGGATCGGGGTAAATGAAAAATTAAATACAAGATTCAATAAAAAAGGCAGCACAGCCCAGAAAGAAATTTTCTTTTTCAAAAATAACCAAAACACATACCCAAAAGTAATTGCAATTATCACATAAAGTACAGACCACACAGGCCCAAATACCCACGCAGGTGGCGCAAAAGAGGGTCTAATTAACGTAGCATACCAAGTTGAAGCTTCCATAGAAAATTAAGTAAAAATATAGGTTCGCTAGGTATTTTACATGAGAAAGTTTAATTGACACAATCCATCTTAAGACATATCTTAACCCCCTTTTAAAAAAATCTCATGACCGAAACCGCACCCAAAATCCCTCTCGATGATATAAGTACAGTTGTCTGGGATGCAGATAATACGCTTTGGGACTGGGTTGGATATGCGGTTCATGCGTATGAGCGGATGCGGGATTTTATTGCGGAGATTTCTGGGAAATCGCCCGAGGAGACAACCGCAATGATGAGAACTTTTTACGGTGAAAAAAAGACGCTCGAAAATGAAGGGCTTGTACAATGGTTAAATGAGCATGGACTTTTTGATGATTGTGAAAATTTTGATGAAACGGAAGTTATATTAAGGGTGCGAGAAGAATTTGAGGCTGCGCGTAGTGAAGGCTTCCATGTTTATGATGGTATAATAGAAGTGATGATAGAGCTCCGAGCAAGAGGTATACGGCAGGTGATTTTGACGGACGCTCCATGGAATCAAGCATTATCAAGATTGGAACGTGCAGGGCTAATCCCGTATATAGACAAAATCTGTGGTATGCCGATGGCAGAAATAGATGTTCCAGATGAACTTCGAAGCAAGAGAGATCTTTCAAAATATCCACAGATACAAGTTGTAGAGAAGGCGAAGCCTGATACGGAACTAGAATCTGTAGTAGAAATGGTCCGTGAACGAATCGCAAATGAGGTTGTGATAATTGGTGATAATGGACCAAAAGACATGGGTCTTGGAGAAAAGTATGGATGCCATAGAATATGGGCAAAATATGGTACTGCTTCGGATGAGTTGAGTAGTAGGATTAGTGCTTTCGCAGAGCCTCATACTGCAGCGAGAAATATGCAAAGGCCTGAGACTCCAGAATTACCAGAAAGTTGGAACAAAGATGGCAAGATGTTTATCGCAAACGAATCTACAGATATTTTCCAAATTTTCGGACTCGCAGCGTAAGTTAAAATTTAAATTCAAAATACCTCCTGCTTTTCAGCTTCTCTTCAAGGTTGACAAATTCCTGAAAGATAGACTTGCCACAGGCAAGTGTATTTAGTATTATGCTTTCTTAATATTTTTTATAAGAAAAATATGGAAGACGAATGCCAATTTCATGAAGAGTCACCATGTCGTCCAATTGAATGTTGGATGCAATCTGAGCAAATGGACAGGCCAATAAAAGAAATGAGAAAGATCCTAGATTCTGTTGGTTATGAATTAAAAATGGCTCGTGACATCGCACATATGTACGAAACTGTAAGTGCAGATCATGCTAGAAGCCTTAAAGAGGCAAGAGAGGAATATGATGCAAAGCATACAGAATTCGATCCATTAATAGCTTTATTTAAGAGAGTAAGAAAATGTGCAAGAGCTAAGTGCAGAGCTATTCAATTAGGTGAAAATAGTCGTCGAGATTCGGCTGAAATAGATGGGTAATAGTATTGACTCTTGTCCATTTTGTGCTATTATCCCTTCTTCATATTAATCATAGTCTATGAGTCATCATTCAGAAGATTTTTGTTCTTCCAAAGCTGTAAATCGATATTTAAGAAGTGTTGGTGTAGCGGAAGGGTATTCACAACCTGTATTAGGTCTATTGCAGGAGTATCAGTCTTTGAGAGGAAAAGAGGATGAGGCTTTTCAAAGAGGATGTGCGGAGTTGGCTTTTGAAAATATCCAAGCATCATCTCCTCACAGAGCTGGAGGGTTGAGTTTGACAGACTTTGGGGTTACATTTGAGGAATTGTTAGAGCAATTTTTCAATGATTATGGTGTAAGTGAAAAAGAGAAGCAGTACGCTACTGCATTATGCGAAGTTAATACAGAATTTTTGGAAGAATGGGATAGGATCCGAAGGGTTAGAGGGGCAGCTGATACTGCGCTAAAACAAAGGATTGAAGAGGCACTTAGAAGATCTAGATCATTGTTTGTTGTGCCACTTAAAGTGAAAAGAGCCCTGGAGGAAGCTGGATATACCTTAGTGAACCCAGGAGCTTTGAGCGTGACAACCCCCACTATTGTAAGGGAAGGATTGAAATTAGTCCTCAGAAAAGACGGATTAGATGGAGAGGTTGTCTTCATGCCAGATGGTGCAATTTTCACACATGTAAATGCGGAAGCGGGACTGGGGGCTTGCAGAAGGGCTTCAGAAGGCCTTCGAAGGCAAGTTGGAGAGGTGGTGAAACAAGTAGGTTTGATAACAGGAACTCCAATCAGATTATCTGGAAGGAGAAGTGGTTTTGGCGATGGGTCGGATCGGCCCGCTGTGTCAGAAACTCCGCAGAGATCAACTGCAGTTAATGCCGGGCCAATAGTAAGAAATAAATTAAAAAACTAAATTTTCATGACGGTTTTAGAGAGACATGTAGGAGAAACTTTTGAAGAATTGGTATACCCAGGTGCCCAGTTAAATGTAGCTGCATTTAGCTCAATTGGAGCAGCTCATGGCCCAGGTTTACGAACATCTGTATGGCTGCAAGGATGCATGAAAAGATGCGTTGGGTGCACTAACCCTGAAATGTTGACGGTAGAAGAAGTGACTCAGGCAAAAACCCTAATGACAGCGGAGGAGTTATTGAGACGTATAAGGCGGTCACGTGACAGTGTTGGTGAGGTCAGAGGGTTGACTTTACAAGGAGGAGAGCCGGTATTACAGGCACGTAATTTAATTCCTGTTTTGGAAGCTTTGAGAGCAGAATCACCAATGATGGATGTAATTTTATTTACTGGATACCGCCTGGGATTTTTACAACAACTTGGAAATGAAGCCATTACCAGATTATTAGAATTAGTTGATGTAGTGATTGACGGTGAATATAGGAAGAGCGAACGTGATTTAACGACGATAGCAGGTTCTAGAAATCAAACAATCCATCATTTAACAGATCGATTGAGTGAGGAATCTTTTGCTCGTCAGCCTCAAGAGAGATCAATCGCTTTTGGGTCTGGTGGAGTGGGGGAAGTTGTAACAGGTGTAAATATTTAATTATTATGTAATGAAAGCTACTTTAGACATTGACGGTTTGGGTCCAGATATAGTTGCAGAACTTGAGCAGGTATGTTCTGATGATCTTGATGAATTCCCAATAGTAGCTGAATGGAGAGATAGATGTGCGGAGTGGAGAGCTCAGGATTTTGATATTGATGCATTAGGAGGGGTAGATTGCAGACAGGATCCCCTCAAATATTATTTTGACCCAGAATTTGCTGGTATTCGCGCCAGCCAAAAGCAGGGATTGAGATCAGACCATTTATTAAGCGCACTAAGTGAGTTGAGTGATTTCGACCCAGGGCTTTGCATAAAAGGGGATACATCTGATCTTTTTCCAATTTCAGATTCAGAAGGCAGAACACATTTCTGTGATTTAAAAGATATCACTGCGGAGGCAGCTGAATATTCAGGGAAATATGATACGGTTATCATTTATGATGCAGCAACTTGCTCATTTAGTTTTGCAGATGAATTATCAATTGGCCTTGGTAACAAAGAGGGCGCGGCAGAAGCTCAGGAGCCAGATGAAGAAGGGGGTCAAAGAGATGATTTTTTGAATCTAGCAGTCGAAGTTAAAGATAGAGGTGGCGAGAATCTAGTGCCATCTTTACTGACAAAGGGAACAATCCGAGATACTTATGGCTCTATGTCAGACAAGGTGATGATCGAAATGTTAAAGCAGGCAATTGCAAAAGAGGGACAGAAAATTTGTTTAATAATTGACAATGCAGACTTATTTCTGCCAAAAGGAGCAGAAAGTGGGCCATCGGCATCTATGGAGCGTTATAACAACGAAGGAATTACTTTAGCTTTCCATAGTTTTCTGAGGACTCATTCTGGAAGCAGTATGGTTTTGATTGATAGAAATAATGTAATAAATGGAGGAGTTTCGAAGGTCTTCACAACTACGAAAATTGGAACTCCAACCAGGGCGGAGATCGAGGGTCAACTTAAAAGATTGGACTTGGATGTAGCTGTATTTCATGAAGCTCTGAAAGAAGCCAAAGGATTATCTCTTAGGGCTTTAGTTCGTCTAATGCGCAGTTCTACAAAAGAACAATTTTTAGCTGATTTGAAACAACAAAAGTTGGTAGAAGCCACCACTCGATCAGAAGGCGCTGTGACCTGTGAAGAAAAACATTATACGGATGAGATGATTTCTATGTCCGAGGCAGAAAGGAAGTTTTTAAAAGATATAGCAGTGGCTTTCCATGAAAAGAGAGATTTGCTCCCCCAGGCTATATCATTTATCGGGCCTCCTGGAACGGGAAAAAGTGTCAGAGCCAACTATTTAGCAAGTTTGATGGGAGGGGTTCCTGTTTTAAAACTTGGGAATGTAAGTTCAGGGGGGCTTCGTGGAAAGAAAGAAGATAGATATAGGGCTGCTATTGAGGCGGCAAAGAGACTTGCTCCATGCGTACTTTGTATAGATGAATTAGAGAAGATATTTCCCAATACCGAAAAAACTGGGAATAAGAGTAATGATGATGATGAGGTGATAGCATATCTTCAATCCGAGATAGGTTCAAAAGGAATGCAAGGGGTAGTTATAATAGGGACGTCCAATCATCCACAAAACCTGGATACAGCAATGCTTAGAAATGGAAGGTTCGGTTTATGTGTGGCTGTTTTGCCACCACAGACTTTAGATGAAAAATTAGATCTTTTTGCAGCAGTCAAATCTCAGTTTGAAAGCTTGAATGAGGTCGAAATTCCGCTAGATCTTATTATGAAAATATTGGAGATGGATAATTTAAGAGGTACTGCAGGAAATGATTATTATGAGTTATTACGTTTGGCTGCATTGAAATGGCATTTATCTGCTGATGGAGACTTTATTGAAGCTTTGAAAGAAATGGCAGTTTTATTTAGACGTCAAGAAGTGAAAGCTGGTGAAGAGGCAGCCATGATTGAAACCGCAATCAAAATGCATAGTGCTCCATTCGCTCTTGATTTTGGTGCACAGAGAGAAGCATCAGAAATCCCAGAGCTTCCAGGTGAAGCAGCTCCTATTTTAGCTGAATTGGAAGAGTTGCGTGATATTTGGCGGAACAGAGGAGCGGCAGAGGTGACCGCAACTAAGCCAACCGAGAAGGGGATTCCGGCAGATGCTAGGGATGCCGAATTAGCGGCGTTGAAGGCTGAATTGATAGCTATACGAGCAGCAATAGAACCCTATAAAGCAAAATTGAGAGAATCATTTTTAGAAGGGCAGGAGGCCGTTTTAGCGGGTATTGATGCAGAAGTAGAGCAACGTAGATTAGAAGGGGAGCGAGTACTTGCAGGAGTTAGAAAACAAGTCAAATGGTGTCTTACCAGAATAGCGAATTTAGATCGTGAAACTGAGGCGACAAAAGCAGCTTCGTTAAATAAATCACTGAATAGTGCCCGTCGTAAAGCTTTAGATAATATACGTAAATTAGAAGCGGAATTACAGGAGATATCAGAGCGGTTAAATGCACTCGTGAGATCAGATGTTGGAAAGGCGGTAGATGTGCCATCCATGAGAGATCAAGTCGTTAAATTAGGTAGAGCTATTGAAGAAGTTACCGCAAGGAGAATTATGAATCTTGATTGGTTGAGACCTGGGTATATTGGTGAATATCCATATGACATTATACAGCTGAAAAATTGGAAGCCGTCTTTATCAAAAGTTGATGTTAGAAGTCGTATGCATTCTAGGTTGAGGCATGGCGATATAGTTACCGTTACTAGAGAATATGATTGCCATGATGGTTTTGGAATTAGGCCAGGGCAGCGCTTCTTTTTTGAAGGGTTCAATATTGCAGGAAAAGGAATGTTTTTAACTGCATTAGATGGCAGTAAGCAATTACATCATTTAGAGATGAAAAAACATTTGAAAGGAGATTGGGCTGATGGATTTGAAGTTGTTAGATGGTGGGGGGAATATGATCCTGCAGAATATTCAGAAGTTTTGACTATTGGAACAGATGCCACTAGGTATAAAGCAATGTCAGTCGGGGATTATCAGCCAACTGAGAATGGATTCCCATATACTAGTACGCATCTAGTTGACCATTCAGAGTGGAGGACCTATAAATTGGGACAAGTTGATGAAAGTTACGGATTTGGATGTGGCGATATCATAACAACAAGAGGTGAGTTCTTTACAGGTAGAAGAGGTATTATATTAGGGCAATATGAGGATAAAATATGGGTTGGGTTAGTATGCAATCGTTCTGATGATAGGGGGGGAGGGCCTCTGTCAGCTTGGAACATGGGTAAAGATGTTAGTACTTCTTTAGTAGCTAAATGGGGAGAGTATGATCCTGCAGAATTGAGTTTCAACCCTCATACAGATTTATGGCGTTTCGCCCATGTCACACAGAGTAAAGACGTATTAAAAGACTGGCCAGCATCAGAAGCTGAATTGGTGAGGCAAGCCCTCGAAAGATTAGGTGAAGCTTAGAAATACCTCTTACCTTTTAGCTTTTCCGGCATGAGGTCATCTTTTGTGTATTTCTCATAGCCTTTACCATAATCGAGTTCTTTCATAAGGTTCGTTGGAGCATTTCGTAGATTTAATGGAACGGGTAGATTGCCATGAGTTTTTACATCTTTCATGGCTTTGCCGAGGGCATCACAAACACTCCTGTCTTTTTTACATTTCGCGAGATAAGCCACTCCCTGTGCCAGGTTCAGACTACACTCTGGAAGTCCTATCGTCTCAACCGCTCGAAAAACTTCATTCGCCACAACGAGTGCAGTTGGGACCGCAATTCCAATATCTTCACTTGCAAAAATCACCATTCTTCGGGCGATAAATTTGGGATCTTCACCACTGTCCAGCATGCGCGCCATATAATACATGGCGGCATCCGGCTGGCTTGCACGCATGCTTTTTATAAACGCACTGATCAAGTTATAGTGTTCTTCACCGGCTTTGTCGTATCGCAAAAATTTTGATTGCAAAGTGTTTTTCAAAGTCTCTACAGTGATTTTTTTATATAAACTATGAGTATTTTCAATCATGGTGATGGCTTGTCTCCCATCCCCATTTGCCATCTTTATAAGCCAGTCCTTTGCTTTTCCATCCATTTTGCATTCACTTTTCTCAAGAATTTTTGCCATATCTTCATCTGTGAGCGAATTTAAGGTGAAAACCCTGCACCGTGAGAGCAGGGGAGATATAACTTCGAAACTCGGATTTTCTGTAGTAGCACCGATCAAAGTCAGAGTCCCTTTTTCAACGAAAGGAAGTAAAAAATCCTGTTGGGCCTTGTTGAATCTATGGATTTCATCTAGAAAAAGCACCTTTGGTTTGCCAAAAAGCCCCTTGTCTTCATCAACAATCTTTCTTATATCCGCTTTGCCCGCTGACACCGCAGAAAGCTCATAAAAATCCGCATCCAGAGCATTTGCATAAATCCTTGCCAAAGTGGTTTTTCCAACTCCCGGCGGTCCCCACAAAATAAACGAAAACAGATGTTTTTCTTCTATAGCTACTCGCAGAGGCTTACCTTTCCCAACTAAATGCTCTTGCCCATAAAAACCTTCAAGTGTTTTCGGCCTAATTTTCGAAGCGAGAGGCTCCATATTTACAATTTAATTTCTCCAAAACTATAGGTGAGTACAATCTCACTGTCAATAGGGAATATACTCACTATTTAATTTGTTTTTAGCATAAAAAAGACACACGGATGTGTGTCTGTGGAGCACGTAACGGGAATCGAACCCGTCTTTCTGCCTTGGCAAGGCAATGTAATAGCCACTATACGATACGTGCATTAGCCTAATTGTGGAACCAAAAACTGGAGCACGTGACGGGAATCGAACCCGTATCATCGGCTTGGAAGGCCGGGATAATAGCCATTATACGACACGTGCATAAGGCAAAGGGGATTGTAATACAAACCATGCTTTAAATTCAAGGTAATTATTTTCTTTCAATTGAAAAAAGTGTGCACATGCGCACTTTTTGATGTATCGTATTGCACGAAATTCTACAAAATAGTTATGCATACAATTTATACAGATGGAAGTTGTATCGGGAATCCCGGTCCAGGGGGCTGGGCGTTTATAGTTATCGATACAGAATCAGCTTCAGATGATGGTCCAATGTCCAGTATTCTTCATCAAGAATCAGGCAGTGACCCGGAGACTACAAATAACAGAATGGAAATGATGGCACTCTTGCGAGCGCTCGAGTACGCTGTTACACAAAGTTGGCAGGAAGTTGCAGTTTTCTCTGATTCCCGACTCGTAGTTAATACAGTTAATCTTGGTTGGAAGCGCAAAGCCAATCTCGATCTTTGGATAGAAATGGAGAAACCTCTCGCCAAAATTAATCTAAAACTCAAATGGGTAAAAGCCCATGACCAAAACATCTACAACAACATGGTAGATGAGCTCGCTCTAAAAGCCGCCAAAAAGGCTTAAAAGTAAAAACATGAATGAAAATTCAGAAAACAAAATAAAAAAGACAATTACATTTTTCATACTCGTTTTGCTCGTGCTTGTATTGATTTTTGTTTATGCAAGAATCCAAACTCCAAATTACGAAACGATTAGTGACATAGAATTAGAACTTACGGTAGATACAGAGGATTTAGAGAGTATGGAAGCAGCCCTGCCTGAGGAACCGATAATAGATATGTTAAAAGAAGATCGGGTAAAGGTTTCGGCAAAACTGAAGATCGGAGATAAAAAATATAAAGTAAAGATACGCTACCGCGGAGATCTGGCGACTCACTGGAGATATGAAAAAAAATCTATAGGAATAGAATTCGTCGATGATTCTCCTTTTTCATTTGATGAATTCGCTCTCATAATTCCGGAAGATCGGAATTACTATGCGGAGCTATTTAGCATGAAAACTGCGGCACAATTTAGCCTCAAAACTCCTAAAAATGCGTTAATCCCCTTAATTGTAAATGGGGAGGCTCCAAAGCTTTATTTCATGACAGAGACATATAAGGAGCCATTTTTTATAAAAAATAAAATTGCATATCCGACAGATGTATATGACGGAGACGTCAACTTATACAAAAGGACAAAAGAGCACGAAGGAAAAGAACTCGAATTATATGATTTATTCATGGAGCTTTTCATCTCACCTGCATATTTCACAAAAAAAGCAGATGATCCAGTTCTCCCAGAAGACGATTATTCTAGAATATACAATTTCTGGAAAGTTATGAATGCTTCAGTCCCAGGTGCAGAAGAAATTTTCGCAATATTCGACAGAGAAAATCTTCTAAAAATCAATGCATTCAATGCGCTGCAATTCTCAACTCATTTGGATAGATTTCATAATTGGAAATTCTATTTTGATAAGCAAAAAGATCGTTTTGTTTTCTTGCCATGGGACACGACAGATGACATAAAAAAAGACATAAAAACCTATTCAGATTTTCACTATGATATAAACCTTTGGAATAAGCTTTTTTACATCTTAAATCAGGATGAGCAGTACAACCGAGATATGCGGAATTTACTAAACAACTATCTGGATAAATATTATAAAAATGATTTGAACTACTTAGAAAAATTGACACAAGATTTCAAAGAGCAGTACAAATTGGAAGTGGACAAGGGGACTGCATTTGCGCTTTCTTCACATTTCGAGGCAATGAATATTGCTTACCGCAAAGCTTATGATTTGAACCGCGACTATTCACTTGATAGGAGTTTCCCAGGCTCACAAATATCATTGGAAGAATTTCAAGAAAAGTATTCACAACTAACCCATGAAGACGGCAATAATTTTGAAATTTCAGGTAGCAAAACATTCGAAGAAGACCTGATAATTCCAGAGAATATTCAAGTAAATGTGCTCCCTGGTTCTACTCTTTATTTGGGGGAAGAAGTGTCAATAATATCTCATGGGAAATTGGATTTTTTGGGCGGAGCCAACATAAAACCAGCGAAGGCTGCTACTCCTTGGGGAGTTATTTTATATGTAGGCGAGGGGGCAAGGGGTAGCCAGATCAAAGATTTCGCGATGACAGGGGGAGGGGACGCTAAATTTGATTATTTTGGATATCAAAGTGGAGGATTGAGAACTTTTTATACAGAAATCGATGTATCAAATGTAGAGATGACAAACCTTATTCACAACGATGCTCCACTCGACATCCGATCAGTAGTTTCGGTTATAGAATTGCGCAACAGAAATGGTGAAATCACAGGATTTGAAATTATTCCTGACATATATGAACCATTAACAATAAGCGGCATCTCATACGAAGGAGGCCTGACACAATTATTAGATTCAGCACGTCAGCCGATTGAGGATATCTCAAGCAAGTTCATGGTCTCACGCTCAATATACGAATTCACAGACAAGGCCGATTGGGCGGACGGTCCAAAAGTCCCTCCTTCATACAAATTCTACTTAAATCCTCCAGTAGAAAAACTAAACATAGAGTTTCCTGAAGAACTTACAGTGAAGAAAATCTCTGTCTACGAATAACAGTTTATTTCAGCTCATTAATTTTCTCTGCCAAAACTTCTTTAGCCTGATATCCAACTAGTTTTTCAACGATCTCTCCATTTTTCAGGAACACAACTGTAGGAATACTCATAACTTGAAATTTCTGAGCTACCCCCGGGCTGTCATCTACATTACATTTTCCAATAACTGCATCTGTGATTTCAGATGCTAATTCATCAACGTGTGGCATCATCATCTGACACGGCCCACACCAAGCTGCGAAAAAATCAATCATAATGAGTTTGTCCTTAACATCGAGCGCTTGCTCTTGCAAATTCCCATCTGTGAAAACTACTTCTGCCATATTTTTATTTTAAAGATTAAAGCGGCTGGATTGTATCAAGTATAAAAGAAGGGTTCAAGTGCACAAATCTACAGTTTCAGATTGCACATTTTATTCCACTTCTTGTCAACTCAGGGTGAATTGAGAGGATGGCTTATTTATGCTAAAATACAAAGATTAATATTGATCAATTTTCAGTGAAAAGAAAAAAGATTTCAAAATTTATTTTAGGAGGTGTGCTTGGAGGAATTATTCTGATGGCTGTTCTCATCTTACTTGAGGCAAATGGGCTTTTTTTGAAAGAAGAACATGTGGAGATAGATCATAGTTTGATCGCAGAAAATGGCTATAAAGTAGGGACGATCCATGTGGAGGATTCGTACGAGTTGCCACATAAATTTTCAGCGAATTTGAGAGGTGGGATGACCGAAATTTACAAAACTAAAGATGAATTTTTGTCAGAATGGATGCCGGCAGAATTGCCTTTTTATGCGCTTGGAATTTCTTGGAATGAAAAGGCTATTGAGGGAGTGGATTCAAGGATTCTTGTGAGAACTAGAAAGATAGATGGGGCGAATTCTGAGTGGTTGGAAGTTGAAGAGGATGCGGATAATATGGGTGAGAGCGAGAAAAAATATTCTTTTGTGAGGACCGCTTGGTCTACCCATATTCAGTACAAACTTGAGCTTGAAAGTAAGGATTCAAATTTGAGTCCTGTAATTTCAGATTTGGAATTTACATACATAGATGGGAGCAAAAATGAAGAGGCTGAGAGGGCTTCAGACGATCTTGTAGCAGGATTAAATATAACGGGAAGAGGGTTGAATGTGATTTCTAGGAAGCAGTGGGGGGCGGCTGAGGATTTGCGGGTTTTTCGAGGGCTTGGAAAGCCAGATCAGGTTGAAGTCGATGAAGAAATAAAAGAGAAATACGCAAACGAGATAGTTTTGCGAAAAGAGGTTAAGAGAAATGAGAATGATGAAATATTGATATGGCCGGTGCAGTATCCGGAGCAGGATATCGAGGTGATTTTCGTGCATCATACAGCTTCGCAGGAAGACGCGATGGAGGATTCGTATGCAGCTATGCGCGCAATCTATTATTATCATGCGGCCATTCGGGGCTGGGGCGACATCGGTTACAATTACCTAATCGACGAAGATGGAAATATTTTTGAAGGTCGCTACGGTGGAGATGAGGTCGTAGGCGCACATGTCGCCAATTACAATGTCGGTTCGATCGGAGTGGCGATTATCGGAAATTATCAGGAGAACGAAGTTCGCTCAGGAGCGGTCAAAGGGCTAATTGATTTATTGACGCACTTATCTGAGAAGCACGATCTTGATCCGACAGCTATTGCAACAATGCGCGGGGAAAATTTGCATGTAATTTCCGGACACAGGGACGCTACTCATACGACTTGTCCGGGGCAATATATTTACGAAAAACTTAGTTCAATTCGGCAGCTTGTAAAAAGTGAATTACAGGCAAAGGGAGTGTTGAAATCAGACAGTACAACCGAGATTATTGGAACCAAAAACGGAGTTGATTTTGAAGATCCATATAACAGAAATATAACTGTCGTTGGCCCAGAAGAACAGAAAACAATCAGTGTAAAACTCCGCAACACGGGGACAGTTTCTTGGGGTAGAAATGCAACTCTAATTTATAAAAATGGCAGTGAAAATATTGCCGGCTTTTCAGAAACAGTTGCTCGCATGAATGAAGCCCAGGTAAGCCCTGGAGGCACCGGAACTTTCACAATCCCAATGCAAGGAAACTTCTCGAGTGGACTTAAGAATTATTATCTTTATCTAAAAACAGGAACACTCATCTCAGAAAGAAAATTAAATTTCCCGGTTTATATAGAGCCTGCATATTTGGATTTCGAACTAATTCAAATCGATAAATCTCCGAAATTAAATTTAAAGAAAAACGAATCTACAGGCGCAACATTTACAGTGGAAAACATGGGGAACGTAACATGGAGAAAAGAAAATATTTCTCTGAAGAGCTCTGCCTTAAACTCACTTTTTGTAACCGGACATATGGTCACCCGCAGTGAAGTCAAGCCTGGCGAAAAGGCAGTATTCGAAGTCGCATTCAAAGCAGGTGTCACGGCAGGGGAATTCGAAGAGAAGATAAAGCTGATTTTGATAGATGGAATTGGGAATAGGGTGCAGTCTAGGACTTCACAGACTTTTAATTTGAAGGTTAAAGGAATTGTCAAAAAAACAAACACAATCGAAATAACTAATACGTCAGAAGATCTCACACTAAAACCTGGAGAACAAAAACGCATGTGGATTGAAGTGCAAAATAACGGAAGCAGTACTTGGAAGAGAGTAGGAAAAGATCGAGTTTACATAGCGACTTTGAAATCACCGCTTATCAAGGCGGGACACGTTGTGATGGACAAAGGAACTGTGAAGCCTGGAGAAAAAACACGCATATATTTCCGGCTCACTGCTCCAGAAAAATCTGGTAACCATTTCATAAATTTCATATTTAGACACAGGGACGCTCGCCTCAGCGAGAAGCCGGTGCGGTTTGAGTTCTCTGTCACCGGAAGGGTAGCCCCAACTATACCTCAAGTATCAACGAATCAATCATCAACAAGTACACTTTCCCCTAAAACCAAAATCAATACAGCCACTTCTTCGAGTGGCGTGGGAGAAAAAATTCGCGTGGCTCTTTCGTTCCGCGGAGCTCCATCGATCACCGCAGATTCCAATGTCAGAATCTTCGATGGGGAAGGGAATCACTTGAACGATGGAATCTCAATTCGAGCAGGTGAAAAAATAAAAATTCTTCGTTCAGATGATGCATATATCGTGAAATTTGCTGACAAAAAAGTTCTAACAAAAAGCCATATAAGAATTGGAAGCCAAAACGGAATTCTTAAAATAGATAATTTTGAAAATAGGCCAGCTTGGAATCAAGAGCTGAATGATAACGAATACCGCGGAGTCCTGGAAGTAAGATGGGTAGGAGACCCTTCTCATCCACTTGGAGGAGAGCTAAAAGTGATAAACGAACTTCCACTTGAGCATTACCTATACGGAATCGGCGAAGTCTCAAACGGTGATCCAACAGAAAAAATAAAAACTATTATTACTCTTGCCAGAACATATGCGACTTATTATATGGACCGCAGAGGAACCTCTGAAGCCAAATTCCCAGGTAAACCATACGACTTAGATGACGATCCAAATGTCAGCCAAAGATACCTCGGCTACGGAGTTGAAAAACGTGCTCCAAACGTTGTAAAAGCTGTAAATGCAACTACAGGAAATGTAGTCACGTACGAGGACAAAGTTGTAAAAACACCATATTTCAACTCAACGGATGGCACAGCCACCCGCGGAGCAGAGGAGGTTTGGGGATGGACTCATACTCCTTATCTTGTATCGGTTCCAGATACTCTTTGTGAAGCCTCGATGTTCTCTGGCCATGGAGTGGGGCTCTCAGGTTGCGGCGCCACAGCCGCCGCCACTCGCGGTTACAAATTCCAAGACATTATCAAATTTTATTACAAAGGAGTTGAAATTGAGAAAAAATACTAACAGGGTTCTCCAAAACCTATAAAAATGCTAGAATAAGGAGATACAGCCGACCTAAAAACACAAAAAAACAAAGAAAAGCATGAGATTCAACACTCACCACATACATCAGAGGAAACGCAAAGCCAAAGACCTTGCGCCATATCCGCATCCAAATAAATGGATCGGCGGACTCGATCGTGCAATGCTTTTTATCGCAATAGTTGGGCCTCTTTTTAATATTCCCCAAATTGCAAAAATATACATTGGACAAGAGGTGGCAGGGCTCGCAATTACTACATACATACTGCTGCTCACAATGAAAATTCCTTGGATCACATACGCGCTTGTTCACAAAGAAAAACCTCTTCTCATCACTTCAATACTTTGGGCTTGCAGCCACATTTCAATCATTGTTGGAATCCTGATTTATGGGTAGAAATTCAGAGTGTGTTTCGCTAGAATCGATGCATGATACTCGCAATCAATACATGTCTTCGAAAAGTTGAAGTTGCCCTCATCGGGGAGGGAAAAGTTCTTTATGAACGTTCAGAGGATTCGGATCGTGATCACACAGAAAAGATTTTTGAATTTTTGAAGGAAATTGTGCCAGAGCATACTCCTGATAAAATTGTCGTGATTGCAGGGCCAGGGGCATTTACTTCTATCCGAATAGGAGTTGTTGTCGCAAACACAATTGCTTTTGCTAGTCAGGCTGAGATTTATCAAATTGATTTAAAAACTCTTTTTGATCAAGAGGGAAAACCGTTCCCGATTTTTCTGAGTGCAGGTAAATCAGAAATTTATGAACTTAAATCAGAAAAAGAATTTATAAAAAATGATGCTACTGCCTTCTTAGAAGGCATCGAAGAAGAATTTTATGGGGATCTTAGCGATACTCATTTGGAAGCATTAGAAGGGGGAGGTAAGAAAATCTTAGTTCAGAAAAGAGGCCTCACCTTCGGCGAGGCTGTTATTAAATTGTCAAAAGAAGGCAAACTTGATAACTTCAAGGTTGATCAGGCGGAGGCTGTCTATTTGAAACCGCCAAATATCTCTGTATCAAAAAAACAAATTTAAATGCTATACATCGTTGCTACACCAATTGGGAATTTAGAAGATATGACCTTTCGAGCGGTTAGAGTTCTGAAGGAAGTAGATCTTATTCTCGCAGAGGACACTCGACATAGTGGGATACTTTTGAAACATTATGAAATCAAAACGAGGATGAGCTCTTTTCATACTCATACTACTCAAGCGAAGGTTGAACATTTTGTAAGAGAACTCAAAGGGGTGGACGGAGAAGCTCCAAAAGATATGGCCCTCATAACTGATGCAGGGACTCCAGGGATTTCGGATCCGGCGTATGTATTGGTCAATGCGGCAATCAAAGCTGGAATTGAAGTGGTGCCGATCCCAGGCCCTTCGGCCTTCCTAACAGCACTGTCCGCTTCCGGAGCGATGACAAACCGTTTTGTTTATTTGGGATTTTTACCAATAAAAAAAGGTCGGCAGACACTATTCACAGCTCTTCAGGAAGAAGAAAAAACAATTGTTTTTTACGAAGCTCCTCAGCGGATTTTAAAAACTCTCAGAGAAATTGAAAAGTACTTGGGAGAACGAGAACTGGTCATTGGGCGAGAGCTTACCAAGAAATTTGAAGAATTTGTTCGTGGAGAAACCTCAGAAGTGATTACTCATTTTGAGGAGAAAAAGCCAAAAGGTGAATTCGTGGTAATAATTAATGGGAAGAAATAATATCCTTCAAATTAGATCGGCTTTCCCTTGTTTCCGGTACAGGAAAAACGGTATAGTAGGGGCCAGTTGAGGTCACATTTTAAAAATGAGAAATATACATCAAAACAAAAACGCATTCACACTTCTAGAGCTTTTGATAGTGACTATAGTTATAATCATAATTCTCGGGGCTGGGGTGCCAACACTTTTCCGCGCGGCGGAAATTTTTAGTTTCAAAAAAGATACAGCAACTGTGAAAATTTTCTTTGATGAAGTCCGCAGTGCCGCACTGAACAACAAATCTCTTCCGGAGGCTGCAAGTTTTGGAGTGGATACGAATTACGATGGGATCCCAACGGACCCAAGTCAGCCCGGAGATACAGTCCCTTTCCATTATGTACTCGACCTTGCGTATTCAGCCGCCGATGAAGAAATGACTCTTCGACTGTACGCAGCTTTTAGTGAGGATCATACGTATGGCGGATATAGTGGAAACGATATCCTCATAAAAGAAAAAACAATCTCTGGGGATTACAACTGGGAGTTTGTGGGAACCTCTGATGGAGAGGAGTTGGATGCTGAAAATTCAAGTGATATTTACAGCTTTGAATTTCAGCCACCATTTGGGGACTTGCAAATCTTAGATTCAAGTGATGCCGAAAATTATTATGACAATTTAACATTCACTCTTAATTCGCCAGAGCTCATGCGAGCTTACTCAGTTTATGTGATTCGCAATACAGGGGTTGTAATGTATTCAGAAGAAACCGCCGCAGAAATGATGGAAAATGCAAGTGGCGACTTATTTTAAATAAAATTTTCAAATAAAAATATGCTCGAATATTTCAAACAAAAACGCGCAGAAACAATTCTAGAAGTGGTAATAGCACTGTTTATAATCGCTATTGGGGTGACAACTTCGAGTGTGGTTTTGAATAGGGCGATGAACGTGACAGCTAGCAATCAACTCTGGGAGCAGGCGGTATTTTTTGCGAAAGAGGGGCTCGAAGCGACTCGTAATGTACGCGATACAAACTGGATGAAATTTGCCGATGAGGAATGTTGGAAAACAATTGAAACTAGTGATGTTTGTGATTCCTTGAACAGTCCAATGATGGCAGAAGTCGGCAGTGGGGAAAGTTACTATTCGGTGTTTTTCGATCACGTAGACTTTACTTGGTCTCTCGAGGGGCCGATTCTTGCTATAAACGAATTTAGTGATGCCGCGGTGCTTATGCGGTTGCCAAATGAATACTCTATTCATCAAAGATTTCTTGAAGCCGATGAAGGTAAGCCAGTTTTTATAGGTGAGTCATTCGAAGCAGAAAATACAAATTTCTACAGGCAGATAAGAATTGAAGCACTCGAGTTGGATGTGGATGGGGATTCTTCTACAGATCCAGAAGAAGTCCTAGTTGTCACAAGTACAATGAAATGGCCATACAGAAAAAAAGTTAATACTTATTCAGTCACAACACTCCTGACTAATTTTCGAAAATAAAATTTCCAATTTCCAAATTTAAATGAAAAATACTTTCCGAAAAACTAGGGCATTCACACTGATCGAGCTACTCGTAGCATCATCGATATTGATGATTATAATTGTCCTTGCAACGAACATATTTTTCAATGTCACAAATGCAAACAATTACCTGAATTTAACGAGCACACTGCAATTTGAATCAAAACATGCGATGGAGAGGGTCATGCGCGCAGTCCAATCAAACGCAATCGATTATCCAGAATATTACAACTATTACGTTATCAATAACGGTGGCGAAGAATTTGAAACCACAGGTGACAATTTTGGTTCGAATTACTCGGTTTATGGAGCTAGATTCTACAATCCAGGGGATATCAAAGGGAACTCAGGATCTCAGGGGGTGAATTACTCCAGTATAAGTGAAGATGACCTTGGGGCATTTTGTTATAACGCAATAGAAGCAAAACATTACTCCGTTTCCTCAGAATACTGTGATGATTGGCCAACTCTCGAATACACAGAAGACATAGCGACAGGGACAAATCCATATGAAACCGATATGTTTTTGCCACCCGAGCAAGCTTCGGCGGTCTGTGACCTCACGACAGAGATGTATCCATTTGTCTCGACACAGCGTTACGGCACTTGTAGTGCCATGTCAGATACCGAGCAGCACGAGATGGATATGTTGTTTCTCATAAGTCCGGACGGTCAAACCAAAACTATAATCGCCCGTGAACCTTGGGCAGCTGATCCATCAACTCTTTGGGAATCTCCTGAGTTCGAAGGGGGCTACGTGCTCTCAATGTTAAAAATGATTGGAGAAAACAACGATGGAAATCCAATAAATGATTCTTGGTTCTGCCATGAGGATTTTGCATGTACAAATGAACCAAGCCCAGGAGATCCTGCTCTCCCAGCAATAGACGACCTGGACCCAAATAGCGAAAATATTTCCCCTTTAGAAGATCTATACCTGGATTTCAGTCCGATGACACCGCCGGTTATCAGTATTACGGATCTCCGTTTCTATGTCGCACCTATCGAAGATCCCGCAAAAGCCTTCGATGAACTTCCACAAAAAATGCAACCATATGTCACAGTAATTATGACCGCAGAGCTCAACGACCCCCGCGCCGACATCCTCCCAGAATCCCTAAGATCAATCACTCTCCAAACCACAATCTCCACTCAATACTACGGCGAAATCGAGAGTTATATTTCAGATTAGCTTGGGACCGTGTAGTGCTTGTACTTGAAATCACAAAACGGCACTTTTTAAAATAAAATTTTTCATACCAGATCACATATATATTAGATAGTGTTTTAGGTATGTTTTTGGTCAATTTTTCAAAATAGAAAATATTAGATATATTTTATATATAGGTCTTCGTTAAAAATCATTTATTCAAGCCGAAAAAATACTTTGGGTTTGTTCACGTGAATAAAGTATGAAAATGGTTTCGATATTATCGAACCACAAAATTCACCAGTTTTCCTGGTACATAGATCTCTTTCAAGACCTCGCCCTCGTTTAGGAACTTAGAAACATTTTCAAGCTCACGAGCTTCTTTTAAGGCTTCGTCTTTTGTGATATTAGGAGCACTCATGAAAGTTCCGCGGAGTTTTCCATTTACCTGAACGGCGAATTCAATTTCATTATCGACACACAATGCAGCATCATAAATAGGCCAAGGTTGTTCATCCAGGAATCCTAGTTCTTTTTCGAATCCGAGTAGCTCCCAGATTTCAGCTGAGATATGTGGTGAATAAATTCCAAGAATTAGGAGTAGAGCCTCCATATCTTTTTTGGTGGCACCGTTCGCATTTAACTCATTTACATAAACCATCATCTGACTGATAGCAGTATTGAATTTGAAATTTTCAGTATCTTCAGTGATCTTTTTAATTGTTTTATGTCGAAGATTTTCACAAGCATCATCAGTGGCGAATCCATTTCCTTTTACACTCGAATACAATTTCCAAACCTTCTGCACGAACCTGTAAATTCCTGCGGCACCATTCATATTCCAAGGTTTCATATCTTTGAAAGGGCCCATAAACATCTCGTACATGCGGAGAGTGTCGGCTCCGTGCCTTTCAACAATCTCATTTGGATTGATTACATTCCCGCGAGATTTACTCATTTTCTCACCATCTTCGCCGAGGATCATTCCCTGGTGACGCAATTTCAAAAACGGCTCATCATAATCGATATAACCAAATCGATGTAGGACCTTACAAAAGAATCTCGCATATAGTAAATGCATCACAGTGTGTTCTGCACCACCTACATAAAGGTCAACAGCACCCCATTTTTTGAGCGCCTCACTTCCTGCAAAAAGTTTCTCATTTTTCGGATCCATAAATCTCCAAAAATACCAGCTCGAACATACAAAAGTATCCATTGTATCGATTTCAAATCGTGCACCTTCACCATATAATTCTTCAGCACGTGCGACATATTCTTCCGAACTTCCGAGTGGGGAAGTCCCTTTTGGTTTGTAGTCTACGTCGGTTGGTAATTCGAGTGGAAGATGATCATCCTTCACAATACTCGCATTGCCATTTGAGTCATAAACAACAGGAATCGGTGACCCCCAATATCTCTGCCGAGAGATTAGCCAGTCGCGAAGTCTGTAATTGGTAGTCCTTCTTCCTTTCCCTTCTTTTATAAGTCTGTCTGTGATTCCTTCTCTCGCCTCTGCGGATATTAATCCATCGAATTCTTCAGAATTTACAAGTATTCCTTCTTCATGGAAACATACTTCAAGATTTTCAACCTGTTTCCAAAGCTCATCATCTTTTGGTCGAAGAGAAACTTTTAGTGGAATATTGAATTTCTTCGCCATTTCGAAATCTCTTTCGTCATGTGCATCGGCAAACACAATACCTGTTCCATAATTTACGAGAACAAAATCCGCTACCCAGATCGGCATGCGATCGTTGGTGACAGGATTTATGGCATAAGAGCCTGTAAATGCTCCGGTTTTGTCTTTATTGAGGTCAGTACGTTGTATCTCGCTTTTACCTTGGGTGTTTTCCATGTATTTTCGAACCTCTTCCCGATGTTCTTCAAGCGTAAGTTTTTCTACAAGCGGATGCTCCGGTGCAATTACTATAAATGTTCCAGAGAAAAGGGTGTCAACACGTGTGGTGTAAACTGTGATACCTTGATTACTTCCTTCAATTTCGAAATCAACTTCAGTACCAAAAGACTTCCCAATCCAATTTCTCTGTGCGATTTTTGTAGATTCTGGCCAGTCGATTTTGTCGAGACCGTTGATCAATCCAGTTGTTGTTCGGCCTGTTTTTTCATCGACGTAATCCTCGATAAAATCTGTGATCTTGAAAAACCATTGAGAAAGATTTTTTTGCAAAACATCGTTTTTGCAGCGTTCGCAAGCGCCATCTACCACTTGTTCATTTGCGAGCACGGTCATGCAGCCATCACACCAATTCACCGGTGCCTCTTTTTTGTAAGCGAGTCCGTTTTTATAAAGAAGTGAGAAAATCCATTGGGTCCATCGGTAATAAGATGGGTCACAAGTGGCAATTTCCCGAGTCCAGTCATAGCTGAATCCGAGTGATTTTATCTGCCCTGTGAAATTTTCAATATTCCCGCGAGTGGATTTTTCTGGAGCCACATTCGTCTTGATTGCATAGTTCTCAGCCGGCAATCCAAAAGCATCCCAACCCATTGGGTGGAGCACTTCGTAATCCTTCATTCGCATGTAGCGACTCACTATATCTGTCGCAGTGTAACCCTCTGGGTGGCCAACATGCAGTCCTGCTCCAGAAGGGTAGGGGAACATGTCCAAAATATAATAAGTTGTCTTTTCACTTGGGGCATTATCAACTTCAAAAGCTCCCCGGTCTTCCCAGTTTTTCTGCCATTTTTTTTCAACATTTATATGATCGTAATTTGGAATTTGAGCCATTTTTTTTAAGTTAAATTTCAAGAAAGACTTTAACAAAAAGCCCTAGATGAAGGCAAGGTGTTAACACGTCAAAAAAAACCTCAAAGAGAATTGTATGCTTTGAAAATTCTAGTGACCATCCAGGGCTGCGTGCCCAGGCAATACATAATTAGAATGCAAGATCTCTCCCTGTAAACTATCTCCACCAATTGCGTGATCTTCTCCCATAACAAGGTAAAACCCAGAAACTATAACGACGGTAATGGCCAGCCCATAGACTATCCATTTCGCCCTTCCTTTTAGTTCGTGTATCGTCATTTTTAATGAGTGGGATTAAATAATTTTCTCAGCCCAGATTCTTGGTGCACCTCTTGCATCAACTCTTTGCTACAGCTACTTCTACTTTCTCACTATTATTATACCACAAAAGCGCCCCTCGGGCAAACGCTAAGCCCCTCAAAGTGTTCAACAAAACCGCCAACTTCAGTATACTGAGCCGCGAAAATCTATTTTAAAACAACTTAAAATGAATGATTACAATTCTATAATCCCTCTGCTTCAGGGAGTACCACTTTTCAGAGAGCTCAATGAGGAGGAGCACAAAGCCATTATCGACAATATTACGATGATGTACTATCCAGCTCAGTATCGAATTTTTTCGAAAGGAGACGTGGGAGATGCTTTGTATATTATAAAAACTGGTAGCGCAAAAGTATTTGATGAGCAGGGTGAAATCGCTGTGTTGAAGCCATATGAATTTTTTGGAGAGATGGCGCTTTTCAAAGATCTTCCGCGAAATGCATCGGTTGAAACTTTGGAAGAGACAGAAGTAGTGATTTTGAAAAAAGAAGATTTCTTCAAGCTCATAGCAAGTGACGAGAACATAGGACGGTTACTTTCAGAAGAATATTTTCTGCGAGAATCAGAAAATAAGCAGCGAGCCGAAGGAGGGGCCGCGTAAAATTTTAAAAATAATTTACCACAAAAATGGAAACGATTTCGATTGTGTACCACGACGCTTGGCATCTTTTTTCATTCCTTTTACTCGCTCATTTGCTTGGGGATTTTTTATTGCAGCCTAAAAAATTGGTAGCTTGGAAAATGCGCTCAAAATGGGGAGCTCTTGCACATGTCGGTATACTTTTCGCCATCAATATTATGCTGATTTTTCCATACCTTTTCATGCTTTCGGAGAAGATAAATATGCTCTACATGTGGCTAGGATTGATAATAGTTTATGCCCTTCACTTTATGATAGATACGAGCAAAATTGTATTTACAAGAGCTCATCCACGTCTGAAAATTCCAGCCTATTTCCTAGATCAAGGATTGCATATTACCCTCTTGGCACTTCTGGCATTTTTTATGAAATCGCATCTCGGAGTGGCATTCAATAATGAATTTTTAGCAGAAATGTATTTTGCCAAGGATTTGGTGCTTTATTTTGTAGTTTTGATACTTGTAACGTATGTTTGGGAAGTTACGCTATATACTTTGAAGCCGCACAAAAAGAGAGATTTTGAGCCACGCATGAAACTAATGATGCTCCGCGGGATTACCATTAGCCTGATTTGTACTATCCTTATGCTTTTTGCTCCAACAACATATGCATCGACTAATTATGCGACAAATATCACTAGCCCAGACGGTATAATTTTTTCCGTAGATCCTCAGGTATTTGTTTTTGGTGATGAGATAGCCATAAATGGTCGTGGTTTTGGAGATGAAATGGATAAGTACTCTCAGGTTTGCTGGGGGAATTATTGTATAAACAAAGACAGTATTCTGACTTGGGAAGATGAAAAAATCACTTTCAAAATGAATGTTCTCGGAATGCCATCTCAGGGTATTTTGCACGTAATTCAACTGCATTCATCAGAGCTGTACACGGAGGATATAGAAGGTGAAATGGTGACAGTTTTACCAAAAATTAACAAGTTTTTTGATTCCCAGGGGAATGAGCTCGGATCGCTAACAGCAGGGCAGCTAGTGACGATTACAGGATATTATTTTGGAAATACGCCGAGCATTATAAAACTAGATAGTTTTTTGGTTCGAGAGATAGATTCTTGGGCAAATGAGGAGATTACATTTGAGGTGCCAGATATGTCGACAGAGACAAATGCTTTTTACTTGGAACGGAAAAACAGTAGTTCAACGACAGTAGATATAAAAGGGGCGACAGGGCTTTCAAGCGATGAATTTAGTCATTTGCAGACATATCTTTTTAATACCAATACAGGGAAAGCTTGGACCAAGTATGGAGCCCGTGGAGCTGGGGTAGTGGTTGCTGTACTTGATGATGGTGTGAATATCTCACATCCGGATCTCGTTGGTTCGATTTGGCAAAATCCTGGGGAGGTCGCAGGTGATGGGATAGACAATGATAACAATGGTTTGGTAGATGATTATAATGGTTATGATTTTGTAGAAAAATCGCCGAATTTGCAGCCACATGGTGATCATGGGACACTTGTATCTGGAGTGATCGCTGCAACTGCAAACAATAGGATGGGAATCGCGGGGATAGCACCGGAAGCAAAAATTATGCCGCTAACTGTGTGTGAATCCAAGACTTGTTCTGGGCAGGCGGTGATAGATGCTATTAGGTACGCAGTTGATAACGGAGCTGATATTATCAATTTGAGTTTGACGGGGCTTGGCGATAATCCAACTTTTGATGCTACATTTGATGCAAGTATGTGGTACGCTCACGATCATGGCGTAATCGTGGTAGTTGCAGCAGGAAATGGGAATCAGTCCCTCTCAAAAGCTCAGAAATTCTACGGTCGTAATTTCAACATGTCTCCAATTTCACCAGTTTGCAATGATGGAACTGGCAATTGGGTGATAGGAGTGGCCTCGTTGGACAACTCTTCACTCAATTCGGTCTTCTCGGATTATGGAAGTAATTGCATAGATATATCTGCTTATGGAGAGGGTGTTTTTTCTACAGGTGTAAAAGAATTTTCAGATGACAACAGTGAATATGATTCTGCATATGGAACCTCATTCGCAACCCCACAGATCTCCGGCGCCCTGGCTCTAGCAATAAGCCAATTCCCTGGAAAATCCATGTCAGATATCAAATCCGCTCTCATAAAAAGTGGTACAAATATAGATCCAAACCTCGCACTTGAATTCAAAGGCCACTTCGGCAAAGCCCTCAACATCCTCTCATTCCTCGACATGCTCGCCATTACAGAAACCACTCCAACGACACCTATTTCAAACCCAGCAAATCCTTCCACTGACACACCATCTTCTAATTCAGGCTCTCAAGACTCCCAAACCGGATTCTCAGATCTCGGTACAATCCATCGTTCATACACAGCTATTAGTTATCTCACAAACGAAGGTATTTTAGAGGGTTATCCAGATGGTACATTTCAACCAAACCGCACAGTTAACCGTGCTGAACTTCTAAAAATATTAGTTGCCGGACAAGATATCGACCCCGATCCAATTCGTTACAGAAATTGCTTCCCTGATGTTAAAGAAGAATGGTTTGCCCGCTATGTCTGTTACGCAAAAACAAAAGGTTGGGTAGAAGGCTACTCTGATGGCACCTTCCGCCCAGCGGAAACCGTGAACAAAGTCGAAGCTTTGAAGATGATGATAGAAGGTCTAGAACTCACACTCCCAGAAAACGATCCTGTCTCAGGAGAGCCAACGCTGAAAGCTCGCTTCGCAGACACTCCAAGTGATGCATGGTTCGCCCCATACGTCGCCCTAGCTCAAAGCCTAAATCTCCTCGAAGAACGCGGAGCCTTATTCAACCCCGCCTCTGATCGCACCAGATCTTCAATTTCCGAAAACCTCTACCGCCTGCTCCAAATTCGGGAAAGAGGGTTGGAGAGTTATGAGGGCTGAATTATTTGCTAGTTGGAACCAAAACGTAAGCATCCCTGTTTTCAACCTTCCTGATAGAAAAAGTTGATTCTTCTTTTTTCAACATAAGGTATTGTTCTTCTGGTAGATCAACATTTAGATCCCACTTGTCTTCAGAAAAACTGAAAATATAATAATCTTCAACATGAACTATTTCATTGTCTTTATAAAAGATGAATTGACCACAGCCTAAGCAAAATTCATCATAATATTCCCCCAATATATCAACTATCTCCAAATCGTTTAGCCCAAGGCCTTTTATAAATAACTTATCCCACTCAAAGGTAATTATAGAGTTGAAATCTATTAAGCACTCTTCAATGTTTTTATTACAGTTAGTTTGAATGTAATTAAGAATGCTATCTTTAGGGCCTCTATAAATACAGCCTGAAAATAAAAGCAATATTATAAGTGTGAATAGGAATTTTTTAATCATAATTTATAGTGTTTTATTTTTTTGCCTGTATTTTCTTCCAATCTTCTCCATTGGGATTGTATCCATATTCATTACATGCACTCATTTTATTATATGCAGTTTTATACTGAGATGCTGTGATTTTAGTTTTTTTAATAGAAAATGTACCATTGGGTTTCTTTTCAACTGTCCACAAACCATGTTTTTGGAATTCATCTAAAGATTTCAATGCAAGATCCTTATTTGATGCATTAATATTGCTACTGCCAATACTCCGGCCTATCACGTTATTAAGAAGGTCTACTGTTTCATCAGCTTCACTCATTTTGTTGAAATTACGTTTAGTTAAGTCAGCTAGGGGGTTGGCTTCATGGGCATTAGCGATTTGTTTGGCCATACTCGTGCCAAATTCTTTCGTTAATATTGCCATCCAAATAGTATGTCTTATAGCATTCCATTCCGACCCTTTGTTTTCTTCAGCATCTGTAGCTCCATCGATATTTATTTTTAGAGCACTGTTAAGCATGAAATTTGCAGCGGTAGTTGATAAGTTAAGGCCATATCTTTCATATTTACCAACTTTTAATGCTATTTTTGGATGTCTCAGGAAGAACCCAATCTCTTTAGTGGCAATACTGGCTTTATAATGGCCTTGTCCATTTATATTGGCACCGTCTCCTAATACTTCATCCAACTTAGGCTTCGGTGCAGCTGGGACCTTCACAATAGGTACATACCTAATTCTGGCATTGGTCTTAACGTATTTCGAACCTCCTGATATCCAGGCTTGTTGGCCGTTTGATAGTTCTACTTTGAGCCATGATTCGTCTGCGAGTTTCCCGATGATTTTGACGTTTTCTCCTTTATTGAGGTGGTTTGTAGGATCCCCGTATTCTATGCCTGGACCAGGGCGTACATGCAATGAAGAGGCGATGACAGAAGCGATAGCGGGTAGGGATGCCATAGCTTTAGTGGTCGCAACGTTGACTTTTAGTTGATTTGTCGAAGGCCTCTTAACTGCTTTAGGTTCCGTGATTTTTGGTTCTGCCTTCACAGCTGTAGTAGTCTTCGATTTGTTCCCGGTGAAGACTGATTTTAAACCACCGACTGTTAAATCTATAGGTGTATCAGCAATCATATTACGATAAGGATCAGTCTTGGCATAAATTGCACTTCTGGTAGTGGCGTCCTTGAGGAATGCGGTGCGGTCGATGGCATCCATCATTTCGTGGAACTTGGAATTGTACCAAGCCTTTTGTTTGCGCAGACGTTTTTCTGCATTTTGCCATCGTCTGCGGAGTTGGCGAGCATCTTTCTTCACTTTGTCATATTTTGTCCTGTATGAACCTTTGCGGATTTTCCCAGCAGCATATAGTGCATTTAACTCACCTTTCTTTGCAAACATTTCTTTTTCCTGGATTTTCAAATTAGCAATCCCAGCAACAGG
>JABINC010000044.1 GCA_018697675.1 Candidatus Peregrinibacteria bacterium | reverse complement strand
TTTTTGAGCTCCATATAGACATTCGTATTTTCACCACGAACATCCCCTAATTCTTCATAAATCGATTCCATTTTTTGCTCATTCACAACAAATGAATCCGCATAGTTCCCAAATACAAACCAAGCTCCAAGCGTCACCAAAAATAACGTTATAATCATAGCTAGAAAACTAACTTTCAATTGTTTATTAGCAGTTTTGAGCTCCGCATATTCCAAGGATTTTTCCTCAGACAGCGCAGGCTGCACATAGAAGTTTTGCTCAACATGCTCATCCAAATTGTAAAGTTCGTCGTTCATATTAAATTATTTTTCTTCTTCAGGTTTTCCCTTTTCGCCAACTTTCGGTTTCGCCACCTCTTCCTTAACTGGGACCGCTTTACCTTTAGCTTTACCCTTAGCCTTACCCATGGCTCCTGCCAGAGCTCCCATCATTCCACCCATTGGGCCACCACCACCTGGCCCAGCAGCTTTTTTAGCAGATCCCGGAGGAGCACCGATCTCACCCATTTCAACAGGGGTATCGTCATTTAAATCAATCCCAATTCGGGCAGAAATCTCCTGATCTACAAACTCCTTTTTACGTCCATATTTCATACGAGAGTACTGTTTAACAATCTCTGCAATCTTCGCGTTTTTATTACTTGTATCCCAAATCGTGTGCAGCGAGAACGGTCGAGAAGTAGTATTATCAATGTTTAATTTTATATAAGCCTTGTACTTCGCCATACCAATTATGTCTTGCTCCGAAAGCACTGGAGCATATTCTTTAGCAAGATATTCACCATCTTCGGCTCCAACCTTAAACGACATCATCGTCCCCACATTACCAAATACAGCATCTCGAATTTTCGTAGAACTATTTCCATATTTATTGGAAACCAGCTGATTGATATATTGGTGAGCCATTATCAAATTCAATTTGTATTTACGAGCCTCAGACAAAATCTCCGCAAACGAATCTGTCGCAAAGTTTTGGAACTCATCCACATAAAGATAAAAATCTTGACGCTCTTCCTCTGGAATATCTGCTCTAGACATCGCAGCCATCTGGATACGCGCAACAATCACAAGTCCGAGAAGCTGAGTATTCAAATCCCCAATCTTACCCTTCGAAAGATTAATAAGAAGAATTTTTTTGTTATCCATTACATCACGGAAATTAAACGCAGATTTAGTCTGCCCAATCGTATTACGCATTATTTGATTCGTAATAAACGGCCCAAATTTCGAACTGAAATAAGGGATCATCTCCTGACGCTCACGATCTCCAGTATGCGCATATTCATGCACCCAGAATGATTTCACTACCGGGTTTTTAATCTTCGAAACCTTGTATTTCATAAAGTCCATATCCGTAAACATTCGCGGCACATCAATCAAAGTTGCACCTTCTTGCTGATCTTCCATAAGTGTCAAACATGCATTTCGAAAGTAATGCTGAATACGCGGCCCAAATATTTCATCTCCGAATAGTTTGATAAAAATCTCTGTAGCCTGACTGGAAGCCAAATCCATTTCTTCTGGATTGCTAGCTTCGAGAATATTCAACCCCATCGGACGCTCCATATCAGCCGGATTAAAAACGATCACATCCTTTGCACGCTCTTTTGGAACATAGTGCAAAATATCCTCAACCAAATCCCCATGCGGATCAATCACACAAACTCCATCTCCATTGGCAATATCTTGCCTAACCATAAACGAAATAAATGCCGATTTACCAGAACCAGATTTTCCAATTATATAATGATGTCGAGTTCTATCACTCTTCATAATTCTAACTTCACGCTCTTCTCCACGATAAACATTATGTCCAAGCAGAATTCCTTCAGTTGGAGTATCTGTAGGAGCCGGGACAACAGTATAAGGTAGCCATTTAATAGTAGGCGAATAGTTATATTTACTCGTAGGAAAATGGTACATTGAGGCAAGTTCCTCCGGTACCATCAATGACTCTTTATTGAAATATTTATGAATACGTAATTTGTACCCATGTTTCAAAATCGGAGTACTAGCAGAATCCAACGGAATAATTCGCCTATTCTGGAAATAATTCATCTCCGGCTCATTGAACAGATTAAAGGAAATTACGAGATTATTTAAAATATCATTTGTCCGAACTTTATTTTTGGATGCAGCCATCATACGAATACCCACATTGAACCCAACTTGCAGCGCTTTTTCACCAATTTTTTTCGCAACTTCTTCACGAGATTGGAGCATACGAACATAACTATCTCCAGAGTCAGCCCCAGGAGCATTCGTATCAATAGCTCCACTCGCCCCAGCCATAAAAATATTATAAATCCAACTTAAGCCCGGAATATTCCACGTAGATTTCTTTTTTCCTTTGAACATCGCCGTACCAAATTTCTCGGCTTTTTTCTGCCAACCTTTACCAACCGAATTCAGAACAATCTGGATCGACGCAAAATCATCATTGGTCAATTTCGAAAATACATTTGTAATATCATTTAATGGATCGTTCTCAATGGCCTTATAAGTACGAATCGGATAGTGATCAGCCTTCCTAGCATGCAAATAGTATCCTTTCAAATAATCCCCCGGCTTACCAAGCTCATAATCATCTACATAGGTAATATCAGCATCCGGATAATACGAGGTAATCTGCTTTTCGATAAGGGTCCGAAAATATTTATAAGTAACTACATAGAAATAGAGTTCTCTATTCTTGAGAACAAGCTCAAAAGAAACCATATCATGATTGAAAATATATGAACGAACTTGATTCCAAAGATTAAGCTCTCG
This sequence comes from Candidatus Peregrinibacteria bacterium, assembly GCA_018697675.1. Classification (GTDB taxonomy): domain Bacteria; phylum Patescibacteriota; class Gracilibacteria; order UBA1369; family JABINC01; genus JABINC01. Next base: position 9,768 of record JABINC010000044.1, on the reverse strand, counting down.
GATCTCATGAATATTTCTATAAAACTGCTCCATAATCCCAATCTTCTCCTTGAAATCTTTTTCGGTTTCCTTCTCTTTATCAAGCTTTGAATCCTTACGAGGAAGCGTCACCTGCATATAAATAAGATTTTTCTTGCGAGTAAGGGCATGCCAATAATGAAGAACTCTCAAAATAAGCTTCGGCAGCAGCCACAAACACACAAGAATCACAAGCGCCCAAACCGGGTGAGCAATCACAAAGTGCCAAAGAAATGATCCAATTGTTAGAAATGTCTCTTTCAAGCTATATTTACTTATAATTTATCTATTTATTTTAGCATTTTTTAAGGTTTTTTTCAAAAGTCACCCCCTAATCCTACATGTAGCACAAAACCGCCTACAGAAGCCGAAAAACCCAAGAAAAATACATACCATGCAATGTTTCACGGACAAAGTAAAGTTGTCTTCTTTTTAAAAAGCGCTACATTCCATTATTATCCGCTACACAATGGTAAAAAAGACAACCACGATCATTGCAGACACATTCCTCAAACGTTTGCTAGGTGCAAAATCTCTAAAAACCCCCGCAAAAGGCACACGTATCGTATTCCCAAAGTGCAGAGCGATCCACACATTTGGGATGAAATATCCCATAACTGTAGTATTTACAAACAAGGAAGGCTCAGAACTAAAACGCATAACTTCCTTACCGCCAAGACGAATAGCTATAGGCCCAAAGGGCACGTACTCAACGATTGAAATCATATAATCTCAACTATTATTTTAACCCCTCCAGCATGAAACTTGCACTGTGCAAAGCATATCTACTTCTAAAAAACAAAAAAGCTCAAGCAATGTCAGAGTACGCGCTAATTCTAGCTTTAATTGCAATAGTTGCAGTGGCTACTATTACCATACTCGGTACTACGCTACAAAGCACATACCAAAGCATTATCGACTCATTTGGCTCGTAGATCACGCCCATGCTAAAACACATGATCAACAGACGAGGCCAAGCTCTGGTAGAGTTTGCGATAATTTTTCCTTTAGTCATAATTCTACTTTTTGGAATTTATGAAATAGGAATCGCTCTTTCTGTACAACAAACCATAACATATGCCGCCAGAGAAGGAGCTAGAATTGGCGCTCTAACAAATCAGAATTCACAAATTGAAGGAGCTATACGAGCCGCCACAGAATTTATAGATGAAAGTAATGAAAGAATAACAATTCAAATAATCCCTGAAGCGGAAGTGGGCAGAGATAGAGGCGATGAATTAACTGTCCAAATAGAATATGAGATGCCACTTTTGATACTAACCGTCATATCAAATGATATAACTTTAACCTCTCAAGCAGTTGCAAGAATTGAAATCTAAAAAAGCGAGTGCCCTCACAATAGCTATCATTATGATACCAGTTGTGTTGATCCTGACAGGTTTAGTAATAGATGGGGGTATGGTGTTCGTAAAAAAAGCTAAATTACAGTCAATTGCTGATAGTGCTGCAAATGCAGGACTCTCTATGATAGGAGATGAGATCGTTGATATAGTTAATGCGAAACTAGCTGCAAATCCAGATTACGAAGCTCCTGAGGACATATTAGATGCACTCGACGATACAGATCGAGCGGCGTTAGCCGCGAGTGCAAGCCCAAAAAACAAAGCTGAGGAATATATAATATTAAACAATACCAATGACTTCGAATTCAGTACGCAAGACATTGAATTCCCTTATAACTACTCTCCCGGCGACTCAAATATTTCAATCAGAATTGACTTAAGCTCGGTTCATGAACTATATTTCAGCCCAATGCTTGGAATCGAGACTCAAGAACTCAGTGCAGAATCAATCTCATTAATCGGAATACAATGATGGAACATAAAGAATTTCAAAAAAAATTAAAAGAAGTCGCTCCAAAAACAACACTAAGTTGGGATCAACACTTCAAGAAGAAAAGCAAAAAACGTAAAGTCTTTTTACTGATAGGCCTGATCTTGTTTCTCGTATGGCTCACCGTACACAACGCAAAGAAACAATACGCCGCCGAATTAATGAATGTGATAGTGGCAAGAGAAGAAATACAAAAAGGAACTCAAATACAAACGAATGATTTAAGTTTTGAGCAATTTTCCAGAAGTCAACTCCCTGACAACTATTATTCAGACGCTGACGACTTAACAAGCCTGTACGCAGTTCAAATTATTCCCCAACATTCGATAATAACTGCTCAAGATGTAAAACGATTTATACAAAATGACTCATTGGCAGTCGAACTAGGAGAAGGGGAAATGGCCTTCACAATAGATGGAATGTGGCTAGAAAGCAAAATCCCTCAACTAACAAAAGGGGATCATATAAGCGTCCTCGTCAGCAATCCAAAGAGAGGAATAGACGACACGGTATTTGTAGTAGAATCCACAGAAATAATAGATTTTATAAGAGGAGATAAGAGTAGCTCCTCAAACTATATAACTATAAAAGTAACTGCAGATGAAAGTCGAAACCTTTTATATGCAAAATCTCAAAATTTAGTAATCGCAATAGTACTCACACAATAAACATGAATGAACCACAAACTCAAACTAAGCAGACCCTAGCCTTTTTGTCAGCAAAAGGAGGGACTGGTCAAACTTTGATTGCAAGCAACATGGCATACCTGGCATCCAAAAGGAACCCTACCCTTTTCATACAACTGACCGAATATCCTGATGCTCATACATTTTTCAATACCAATGATGAAAAACATTTCGCGCACATCATTGATTTTCTAGAAAACAAAGAAGATCTAATAGAAACATTTCGAACTCTCACATACAAAGTCGACAATTTACACATAGTGCTATCTCCAAAAAACTCAAGCGACCTCAAAAACATAACCGATGACCACATAACTAATTTTCTTAAAGCGGCTTCTATGATATTTGAGACAATCGTCATAGATATTGGGATTGAATTCAAAAATGCAGATCCAATACTTAAGCAAAGCGACAAAATCATTGTAATTTCGAATCTAGATCCACAGAGCATTACACGTACAAATCGTCTTGTAGAAAACTTAGAAAAAGATTTTCCACAAACTCGCAAACACCTGATAATCAATCAAACCCCCTTAAAAGTAAGTAAAAAAGAATTTCAAAAATATTTCAAAAAAGAAGTCTCGTATGTACTACCTTTTGATCACGAAAGTGCATGGGACAACATAGCTTTTTCAACACCTTACACCACAAAAACATCAAAATTATCAAAAAAAACTGAAGAAATATTAGATAAAATCCTGACTTAATGCTCACTTCAGAAGAAAAGATGCACGAAATCGAAGACTCTCTACACAAGAAGCTTTTTCGATCAATTAAGAAAACAGATGAGATAAATCATGAGAATTTACATAAAAAAGCTGCACAATTACTTGAAGAAAGTGGCTTAATTTTACCGACCCAAGCAAAAGAAAAAATTATTGCGAATGTGATAAATAAAATTACTGGACTCGGGCCCATAGAAGGCCTCATGCAAGATCCAGAGGTAACAGAAATAATGGTAAATGGTAAAAGTGATATTTTTGTAGAAAGAAATGGACGATTAGAAAAAACAGAGATCCGATTTCAATCCGATGAGAGTTTATTGCAAGTTATAAATAGGATTGTAAGTAAGATAGGTAGAAGAATTGACGAATCAAGCCCTTTGGTTGATGCCAGGCTGCCGGATGGATCCCGTGTAAATGCGATCATTCCACCGCTCAGTTTGAGCGGCCCCATACTGACAATTCGAAAATTCCCTGAGAAATCAATGCAACTTGATGATCTACTAGGCTTCAATTCACTATCTCAACAAATGGCTGAATTCTTGTATTTTTGTATCATTTCAAAGCAGAACATCATAATTTCAGGAGGTACCGGATCAGGTAAAACAAGCTTACTGAACGCCTGTGCAAATCTGATCCCAAAAGATCAAAGGGTTATCACAATAGAAGACGCCGCCGAGATCAGGCTCGATTTACCACACCTTATAAGGTTAGAGAGCAAAGCTCAAAACATGGAAGGAAAGGGTGCTATACCTATTCGAACACTTTTGAAAAATGCCCTCCGAATGCGCCCTGACAGAATAATTGTAGGAGAGATCAGGGGTGCCGAGGCAATCGACATGCTACAAGCTATGAACACTGGACATGATGGATCTCTAACTACGGTACATGCAAACGCTCCTAGAGAGGCACTTCTCAGAACCGAGACGATGGTACTCATGGCAAACTTAGACCTACCTCTACCAGCAATCAGAAATCAAGTGGTAAGTAGCATCGACATAATAATTCAGCAAGAACGTGATATAGATGGTAAAAGGCGCATCACACACATAAGTGAAATTGAAAAAGATTTCAATTCAACAGAGTACAAAGTGAATGACATATTTGTATATTCAAAACAAAAAGGCGAACACAAAGCAACAGGGTACATACCAAAAATGCTGTCAAAATTAAAAGAATATAATCTAGAAGTTGATGAAGGATTCTTTAAGAAAAATTCTTAAACATAAATACGCACCCCTACTCTACGGAGCAATGGCGTTCGCACTTTTTCATATACTCGGAGTACAGATTATATTTGCATTTTTTTTGGGGATAGCTGTTCCAGCATTTATATTGATAGTAAAAAGATATGGTGAAATAAAAAAACATAAGAGACTAACCGACCAGATTCCCGAAACTGTTAGAGCAATTGCAAACGCCATGAAAGCAGGATATTCATTTGAGCAAGCTTTGACATTTGTCGCCAGAGAATCCGCAGATCCAATCGGAGAACATTTGAACGAGACTGTCAGAGAATTGGACTATAATTTTTCGACTGAAGAAATTCTTACAAACTTAAAGCGCCGCGCCGCACATTCTGACATGAACCTAATAGTAGACGGTATACTCATGCAATATCGCATTGGAGGGAATCTGATAGAAATGTTGGGAAACATGGCAGACATGACAAATGACAGAATAAAACTTCAAAACGATCTCAAGGCATTCACGGCCCAGGGACGTTTTTCAGGAATACTGGTTTCGCTTTTATTTCCACTTTCACTGTTTATGTTTTCAATGATAAGCCCAGATTATGTAGCTCCTATGTATCACACATTACCAGGACAATTTCTTCTTATTTTTGCAATTATCCTAGAAATAATCGGATTTCGACTTATCTGGAAAATCACTCACATTAAATTTTAAATGGATTCAAACTTAATAAAAATAGCACGTCGAATAGCTAAAATGCGCTTCACAACGCCGGGATGGTTCGTGAAAAAATTTACGAAAAGAGAGAAATTAAAAGAGCAATTGAGAATAATCGACACTATCGAATTGACCAACACCGAAGTGATGCACGTAAAACAATTTTTCTGTAATTTGACGTTTTTATTCTTCTTTAGCTACATACTGATAACCGGCTTATTTATAAAAGGGATATTACTCAACATAGCCCTAGATTTCGTCATTTGCTACCTGCCAGAAACTCTATTTACCCGCACAATAAGACTACGAAAAGAAAAAGCTGAAAAACAATTACCAGATTTCATAGACGCTCTCACAATGGCAATTGAGGCAGGATTGAATTTCAGCAGTGCATTCAATTATGTAAGCGAAAGAACTTCTGGAGAATTAGGGGATGAGACCGAAAGAACCAAAAAGGAAATATCATTTGGCATAAGTGAAGAAGAGGCCCTCCAAAACATGGCTGACAGAATAAATATTGATGATTTCTCAAAATTTGTAAGCGCAATCAAACAAGCCAAACAACTAGGAGTTTCCATAGCGGAAACACTCAAGATACAATCAAACCTTATAAGAACTCGCCGAAAACAAAAAGCCCAGGAGCTAAGTCAAACAGCCGCAGTAAAAATCTCAATCCCACTCGTATTTTGCATATTCCCGGCATTACTAATCATATATCTTATGCCTGGTATACTACGACTATTTATGTCTTAATATGCAGAATTAAAAATATCCGCAACGATTAGTCAATAACTAACATTTGCAATGGTAGAGGATAAATTTTAGGTTAGACAATGGCTAACCTTCTAACTCCCTCTCTCATGGTTGAGAAGTTAATACCGCCTACAAACAAGTACATTATTTTACCGCTATCGATAATAGTGATAGTTTCCTTTTATACGATTAATTTTGTAGCATTCGCTGATTTCACCGCACCAGTATCCCAAACTACCACAGAAAAACAATATGATAACACGGTAGAAATGAATAGAGGCACCATAAATAAGGTGCAATTTTTAAATGTACAGAAAGAAACTTCAACCGCCCCCGCTCCAAATTCTACCAACAATGAAACAAATAATACTCCGCGCACTCCCCTTGCAGCAATATTTGGGGTCATTGGGGCCACAGCAGTAATTAAGAAAGTAAATGAATCTTTGGCCTCTCCAATAACATATGAAATCAAAAAGATTCCACGCACAATTTATGAAAATGTTACGAAGGCGGTGACAAAAATGGTTAAAGTTACAAAACAAGTTCCATACACAGTCTATGAATCTACGAAACGCACTGTCAATAAAGTTATTGAAATTACAAAACAAGTCCCAGAAACGGTATATCACACGGTCACTGAAAAAATCGTAAAACCAGTCACTGAAACTTACGACAAAATAGTAACCAAACTAAAACCGGTTACTGAATATGTTAAAAAAGCTTTCCAAGAGATTGTAAAAGTACCTCGTACAATCTACGACAACGTTACAAAAATGGTTGATAAAGTCGTAGCCGTAACAAAACGCGTTCCTTATACCATATATGAAACAGCTAAACGCACAGTGAACAAGGTATTTGAAATTACAAAACGCATTCCTCAGACAATTTATAAAACAGTTAAAGAACGTATCATCAAGCCAGTGACTGAAACCTACCGCAAGGCAGTAACTAAATATAAAAATGTTACGCAATATGTCAGAAAACGAGTCCAAGAAACCGTCCGTGTAGCAAAAACCGCTTACAAAAATGTCACACAGTACATAACCAAACGGGTATCTGTTATGAAAAGAGTTCCTTACACTGTTTACCAAACTGTTAGAAAAGTGGTAAACAAAGTTTCATACGTTACAAAACGCATACGACAAACTATAACCAGTTGGATTCGACGTGGATGGAGAAGGATTATGCGTAGACGTACAGTCTACAAAACCGTACGACAAAGAGTCGTAAGACCTGTAACAACTTATGTTCGACAAGCTGTCACTAAATTCAAATACGTCACACAATATGTAAATCAGCGAGTCCGACAAGTGGTTAGAACTCCATACACTATATATCAAAATGTAAGAAGAACTATTGAGAAGATGGTACCAATTATTAAAAAGGTCCCATACACCGTTTATCAAAATGCAAAACGCACAGTAAACAAAGTGTTTGAAGTCACAAAACGCATTCCTCAGACAATATTAAAAACCGTAAAGGAAAAAATTGTAAGGCCAGTGACAGAAACTTATCAAAAAGCTGTTAGTAAACTTAAAAATGTTACAGAGTACGTCAAACAAAAAGTTGCACAAATCGTACAAGTACCTCGAACAATCTATGACAACGTCAAAAAAACCGTAGAAAAATTAGTCCCGATTGTAAAACAAGTCCCATACACAGTAATTGAAAAAGCAAAAAGGACCGTTGACAAGGTATTTGAAACATCAAGGCAAGTTGCAAGCACAATCTTCAAAACCATAAAAGAAAAAGTCATTAAGCCAGTAATCGAGACCTATGACAAAGCCATTACAAAATTCAAGGAAGTTAAAGAATATGTAGCGAAGAAGTTTGAAGAGACAAGCCAAGTAGCAAGGACTGTATATGACGAAATTAGAATTCCAGTAGTAAAAAGATTCATAGCAACAAAAGTTCAAGAAGTTGTAACAACCGCTGGGGCAATAACGGGTGCCGCAGAAAATGTAGTCGACACTGTAAAAGCATTTGGCTCACTTGCATACAATGCAGTTACACATCCAGTTTTTACTTCTCAAGCCATAGCCGACATGGTTTCACATCCAGTTAACTCAGGAAAAGAAATGGCAGAAGGATATGGAGAAGATTTAACATCACGCTGGGGAGATGGGACTAATTCATTTAATCAAGGAAGGGCAATGGGCTACGGAGGACTTGATGTGATTACAACCGTTGGAACAGGAGGGTTCGCCGGCATAACAAAAAATATTGGGAAAGAAGTCGCTGAAAAAGTTGCAAAAGAAGCTGCCGAACAAGTTGCAAAAGAAATTGCTGAAAAAGCAGCCAAAGAAGCTGCTGAAAAAACCGCCAAAGAAGCTGCCGAACAAGCTGCAAAAGAAGCCGCTGAAAGGGCAGCTAAAGAAGCTGCTGAAAAAGCTGCAACCCAAGGCGCAAAAACAACAGGTAAGTACTCGAGCCAACTACCAGTGGATGAGATAGGAAAAAGATATAACCTTATTAAAACAAATAATGGTAAAATCAGACATTTTGTAAATGGCGAACGACGCACAGTAACAAACTTTGATTATATTTTAAAAGACGGTAAACTCACATTTGGTGACAAACACTCATTCATATCCAAAGGAGAAAATGTAGATTACGCGGGAAGAATGCGCCTATCTCCAGATGGAAAATCAATAAAAATGTGGGATAACGGGTCAGGGCACTATAAACCGAAGGCCACTGACATTGAAGCCCAAGAAACAGTAAGACAAGCCTTCAAAGATCAATTCGGCATAAACTTGCCTCCATTTACAGAATTTACACCTTAGTAATAATGAAAATGACAACACCATCAGAAAAAAACATAGAAGACTTTATCTCATCAATTTTGGCGAACAAAGAACCAGATTTTTTTAGAACAGAAATGTCAATCGAAGAAGAGGAAGATCTAATAGAAAGCTTTAGGATGAATCTACTAGAACTGTCCTCAGAAGAAATGGTAGAGCTCGCAAAAAAAATAAATGACATAACATATGACAAAGTTGCCAATCACCCAGAAGCAGGACTGCTCATCTTGCACCTACTAGACCTAATATTAAAAGATCGATTTACAAAAAAATTCTTAAAAAAACATAAAAACTTCGAACCAGAAAATCCTAAAGAAAAGATTGAGTATTCCAAAGAAGAAGAAAGAAAATTAGAAGAACTAATCCTTGCATTAAAACCAGATATTCCCGAAAGCAATTACTTCAAAATCGACTCGTTAATAGAGTTCATAACGGGGAAACACAAACACTTGATGAAAGAAGTCTGGAAGAAGCATAAATAATAAACTTCGCCATGCCACTCAAACCTGCACCTCGCTGGAAACGATTGTTCGCATTTTTCATAGACACGATTGGAATATATCTAGCATTTTTGATATTCACCATACCATTTCACCTATTTTACGAAGATCTCATCCCTGCCCTTGCTATAATTTTTCTTGTATCACTCGGAACTTACTTTCTAATTCGAGATGCCTACTCCATAGGAAGTATCGGTAAACATTGGATGAAAGTTAAAACTATAACAGAAAAAAATGATAAATTGATAGGATGCACCATTTTACAATCTATATCTCGAAACATCTTCTTTATAATTCCAATTTTCATTACAATGGAAATTATAGTAATGTTAATTCGAAAAGACGGAAGACGCATTGGTGACCTACTCGCTGACACACAGGTCATATCTACCACAAACAAAAAATAAAACATGCCAAAACCGTTTAATCCGAAAGATAAGTATTTTCATAAAGCCAAAGCAGAAGGCTACAAAGCCAGAAGCGCTTTTAAACTGGAAGAAATTCAAGAGAGATTTAGAAT
>JABINC010000021.1 GCA_018697675.1 Candidatus Peregrinibacteria bacterium | reverse complement strand
TATTTTCATGGTGGGCAGGGAGGGATTCGAACCCCCGAAGGCATAAGCCAACAGATTTACAGTCTGCCCCGTTTGACCGCTCCGGAACCTACCCATGTATGAATTGTGAAATATCTAGAGTTCTAGTGGAGCCACCTGTCGGGATCGAACCGACGACAATCCGCTTACAAGGCGGGCGCTCTACCAACTGAGCTAAGGTGGCTCACTTTCAAATGCCCACTTAAAATGAGCGAGTGGATAGTAATAAAAGTGAGCCGTGAAGTCAATAGTTTGATTCATTAATTTCTTCATGAAGCCGTAACCACAGCTCTGGATTAAGCTCAGCTATAACCTGTAACATCTCTTCTGCGTAGTCCCTATTATGGGAAGTCATACCTGAATATTCTGCGATCACAGCAGCGGTAATTGCCTCCTCATCGTAGAGCACTTTTAGCCTACGACCTAACGCACGCGAATCCATTGTTTCATGTGCTATTGTCCATAATCCTTGGACGGGAATACTCCGTATGAAAGCTAGATCTTCTGCGTACAAATCCTCTTTTTTAATACACAGATGCCTGTTTTGTAATAATGCGAGTTTTCCAAGCATCTTTAACCGCCGTTGCTGATCAGGTTCTTTCACATATATTTTCTTCAATTTGAAATACAGTCCTGGAGAAGGCCCCATGTCAAAATCCAGACCTCTATAGGGAATTGGCCCAGATTGATTTACATCTGTAGATATATCATCAAATGGATTTTTCATCAGTGCATCAAAGTCATCTGATGTCTCTAATGACACTTCCTGCCCCTCCTCTTTGTTTTGAGGAAGACCTAAATATACTCCTACTAAATTCGAGAAAACGGAAAAAGTATTAATGACGTCAGGCCTGTCCATAATGCCTCTCACAAATGCCTGCACATGTGGCAAAGTTGGCGTATCAAGAATGGCATACCAAGTAAGGGGAATCATTCCCACCCTTAAATCTAACTGTTGTTTCAATGGGTTTTGATAAGAAAGCTCCTCGAACACGATCGCCTCATACCATTGATTGTAAGGCTCCATTCCCACCGTGCCATCATCATTTGCCATGGCTCTCTCAATTGCTGGAGCTAGAAATATAAATGCGTCCCAATGTCGAAACACCTCGCCATTTAGCATAGTTACAAACCTCGCAGGATCTTCACTTAAACGATGTGCAAATGCTATATGCCCTTCAAGATCGCGCGTCATTCTTACGTACCTCCCCCCATATGCTTCACTATCAAATCCGTTCAAATCACATAGCGCATATATTTCTTCTTGGCTCATGCGTTCAATTTCACCGACTGTATATTGCGCTACAAGAGTTCTTGGAGTGCTCTTTGCTTTTTCGCGCGCCCTATCTACATGCTGTAAATATCTCTCATCCCCTGTGTGTTTCGCAAGGAACTCAGAGTGATCTGCGTATCGAGCAACTTCATATGCTGTCCAAGGTGCTATTCCTTCTTCTGAACTACCTTCTGGAAAATGATCTACAATAGGCTGATACCCATCTAACCATTTATCGATAAAATCTGGGTTTTCTGACGCCCTTTTCAACATCACTTTTTCTAAACCGACGCTATGAATAGCTACAAACCATTCCTGCAATCCAATACCATCAGCAATCTCTAATTCATCTACCCGCTCTAAGAAATCCTCATATGCAGCCTCCAGTCTTGGATTAAATTGGGAATGCAATCCTAGACCTCTCGAAAACATCTTTGATTTGTATTCCCCAATAAGAAATATCCATTTATTATTCTCTAATATGATATGTGGAGATTCTAATATCGGGTGCTGCCAACTAATGAATTGTATTTGTTGTCCATCCTTTATTGGCTCCATGTGAGATCCCTGCATAATTGTCCAAAAATGATCATACATATATGCATTTAAGACGTCCCCCGTCGTTACATCTCGTAAATGTTCCATTGTATCAACTTTCAACTCTGGCTCTTCTGGAGCCGACCATCCTCCATTATCTAAAATTTCATTGTATTGAAGTAGTGGAGTCGCATATTGAGACGTCTCGCCTTCTAAATAGTCTCCTTCAGTCGGTTTGAATGCTCCTAATTCATAAAGACGTGCTACTTGCTGCTCTGTGATAAGACCGCTATCCGTCATGTATGCAGCTAAATGTGCTATGAGATCGTGTTCTACACCTGGACTCTGTGCCCCTGCAGGCTGCACACCTTTTACAAATGGTTTTGTGACATGGATATCTCTGAGTGTGTACAGTGCTCCATCCGGCTCCTGATATGAGCTGAAAATGTGATCGCCCCAAAGCATCGTCCCCATACTACCCATAACAGGTTCTACCATGTCTGGACAATGTTCAGAATATGCCGCCTCAAATACCCATGGTGTCATACGTGCCGATGTACAATTCACCATCCCATCTCTATGTTGGTCAGACAAGAAACGATGATCACTTTTATATGGTGTTACATGAGGAAATCTACCTGGCTCGCCATGTGCAGGGTGGAAATATCTGTCTCGGTATTGATTGTCACGAGTCCCCCCATATAGCCCAAACTGCACGTTGTACATATCTTCTTTTGGGTCACATTCCCATGTGAAATTAATATCTTCGACTATCATCTCTATGCGTTCATCATGTGTTTCTATAATTTGTGTTTCTCGTTCTTTTTGTAGTTCTTGCAGATTTTCTTCGTCAATTTTCCCACCTACCTCTCCACGAGCTTCTGCGTATTCTACGACACGCCTGTATCCATCTATTTTTGCAAATACTTCAACTGGAGGAAGCACATAAGAACCATCCTTGCCTACATAATCCTCGTGATTCGGATCCATGTATATATCTATCAAAGAATCGAAAAATTGATTAATTTCAGATCTTAATTGAGCTAATACCGCTGCGTTATGAGAATCCTCCTCACTTATTCTGGCCATAATTTCTGACAAAGAAAGTTCATTTCTGGGTCTTGTCAGCGCGCTTTGTTCTAGGCGATTACTTGGCGTCTCTACCGCTAAAAATCCACCCATAACAGCTGCATGAATTAAAACTGATAGCAGTATAATTGCGGGATGCATCTTTTCCTCTGAAAGACTTTCAGATGCAGTTTTTCTTTCAGGATCTTGGGGTATTGCAGGTAATGAGATTCCCTTTATGTCCTCTGCCGTCAGACTTCTTCTATCTTTGCTTGGAATGATTTGCATGATAATTTTACAATAGATAGTATTATGACTCATCTCTGCCAAAAGTCAAGGCTTCGAGCTATGCATTTTATAGGCTTCAATTTGATCTTTAGGTGGACTTCGTAAGGGGTTTTTGCTTTCATACCCTCTGCGAGGATACATAAATCTTAAAGTTTACGACTTGTCAAAATTTTTAGTAAAAGGAGGTAGGGTATTGAATGGCACTGTGCGGGTCAGCGGTTCAAAGAATGCGACATTGCCGATAATGTGTGCTGCGCTTTTGGCTGATGAAAAGGTTATTTTGCAGAATGTGCCGCGGATCTCAGATGTTGAAACAATGAGGATTATTTTTAGGAGTCTCGGGGTAAAAACTTCTTGGAAAGGGAAGGCTGTGGCCGGTAGCAAAGCGAGTTGTGGTAGCGGCGGTTCTGGCGATGGGAATACTTTGGAAATTGATCCGCGGGGATTAAAAAGTGCGCGAATTACGCATGATCTAGTGAGCAAAATGAGGGCTTCTAGCCTACTTCTTGGGCCTCTTTTGGCTAGGCTTGGAAAGGTCAGCTTAGCATTTCCAGGGGGCTGCGTGCTCGGAAAAAGATCTATGGGAGCCCACTTGGATGGATTGAGACAACTTGGAATTGAATTATTGCCTTCGGATAAAGATATTAAATTGGTTGGTCGACCAAAGGCCGGTGTGGTGATAATGCCTGAAATGAGTGTAACAGCTACAGAAAATATAATTATGGCAGCGGTGAAGACCAAAGGAATTACAGAAGTGCATCTCGCTGCATGCGAGCCACATGTTCAAGATCTTTGCAGAATGTTAAATACCCTCGGAGCAAAAATAAGCGGCGTCGGATCAAATAGCCTCGTCATCGAAGGAGTAGAGAGCCTCGGCGGCGGCACCCATTCCATAGTTTCAGATTATCTCGAAGCCGGAACTCTCGCGCTGGCAGCTGTACTTACCCGGGGAGAAGTTACTCTTGAAAATGTGAACCGCAGAGATCTGGATTTCTTCTTTTTTAAACTCAAAGAGGCTGGAGCTCGATTCAAATTCAATGGAAATTCTGTGACTTTCAAACCTGCTAAAAAACTACATGCTGTTAATATAAAAACTGCTGTTCACCCTGGATTTCCAACTGATTTACAAGCTCCATTTTCAGTTCTAATGACACAAGCTGATGGACTCAGCGAAGTATTTGAAACATTATTTGAAGGTCGACTTGCTTATCTTTTTGAACTCGAAAAAATGGGATCAAAAGTCGCTTTCCTGAATCCACATCAGGCCAAAATCTTTGGGCCAACCCCACTTCACGCCGTACCAATCGCCTCATGTGACATTCGCGCAGGAGCCGCAATGGTGCTCGCAGCCTTGATTGCAGACGGCCAAACCGAAATCTCAAACGTCGTCTATATCGACCGCGGATACGAAGACCTCGAAGGCAAACTCACACGTCTCGGCGCCAAAATTCAACGGGTAGAGTAATTCTCCCTTCATCTGTATTTTCCCTAATTTTCACATTGGCATTTTTCAGCTTTTGAACAGTTTCATCATGTGGATGGTCGAATTTGTTGTCCACGCCTGATTGAATAACCGCTATGCCTGGCAAGATGACATCAAGGAAAGCTTGGCTTGTAGCCGTACGAGAACCGTGATGCCCAACTTTTAAGATGTCTGATTGGAGGATGTTTTGACCAGCTGAATCCGTATCAAATTTATAATGATGTAAGATTTCTTCTTCGCATTCAATTTCACAGTCTCCGGTAAAAAGAAAAGTCTGCCCGGGCAGAGATTCAGCATTGATTTTCGTTTTAAATAAGCCATTTTCACCTTTTAAGTACCCATTGGGAATATTCTTAGATATGTCGACAAATTGGCCAATAATGGGTGACATTTTCAGGACAACTGAGGCGTTATTTGTGTTATCAATTTCTTTCCCTGCAATGTTTTCGATTGGGTAAAGAGTGTCGAAAAAAAGGCCGCTATTTTCTTCAAAAGGCACCGCAAAATCCGAACCCTTGGAAGCAAAATGAACGGCGATTTCACCTGCCAAAGATTTCTCATTTATTGTCTTCAAAAACTCCTGATAAGTGCGACTTCCATATGCGTCCCCTGCCAATAAAACATGTCGCACGCCATAGCGTTTCATGGCTTCTGTAAGCCCTTCCAGGTGATCGCTATGAGGATGTGTCAGCACAATCATATCAATTTCGCGGACGAAAAATGGGAGGAGGGCCCCAAGCTCCTCGAGCACTTTTTCCCCGGGGCCGCCGTCGATCAACACGGTCTGCAAAGATGGTGTCACAATTAAAATCGAATCCCCTTGTCCAACATCCAAAAAATGCACTTCTGCCTCGTTTGGAATACGATTTAAAGTTACATGCAATAAAATTATCCCCAGAGTAAGTGATAAAAAAATCGTCCTAAAATATTTTTTCAAAAAGCAGGCTAATCGCATATATATTTACTGGTGTTTTAGGTATGTATTTGGTCAATTTTTCAAAATAGAAAAAAGTAGATAATTTTAATGATAACCTCTCCATACTTAAAAGCGTTTCATATCAAAAATCGTCCCCCATTCTAGCAACTAAACTTAAAAAGTCTTTAAAATCTGAGATAAAAAATTCCTGAAATCAAACTAAAAAATTCCTAAAACCTCGTTTAAGAAAGTTCTGAAAATTCTTACCATCGAATAGCTTCTGTCAACCCGTGCCCTCCTGGACGAGATTTTCTAGCTGGGCCCGAACCGCTTTCTCCTAATTTAGGCTCATAAAGCCAGATTTGCCATTTTAGCGGATCGAGCCAATCTTGTTTGAACCCTTTAACACTTATTGCGGGATGACTTGTTGGCATTTCATCTCCAAGCAACATCACGTGCCGACCTTCTTCAGCACACTCTGCTACAAAATATGCCTGATCTGTCGTACCTTCATGTACAAGACTTGTAATGTGAGCGCAAAAATCCGTCCATCCTCTTTCAGAACTACCCAATCCAAATGATGCAGTGAGTTCAAATCCTTCCACTGCCGGAAGAGGTTTTGGCTTCCCAATAGATGCTACTCTTTTAAAAACCCCTATCTGCTTATTCACAGTATTCCCTAAAGTAGAACCTT
>JABINC010000043.1 GCA_018697675.1 Candidatus Peregrinibacteria bacterium | reverse complement strand
GTAAGTAAGAAGCAGTAGGCAAAATTACTGGAATTTTCCAATCAAGTTATCTATAATCAAGTTAATCATCTAACTCGGCTTGTTTGTACGAACAGCGTTTCGCTTTGTCGCCCAATTGTGGGTGGTTCTGCCAAAGTCATTGCTTCGTGCAACTGAGTTGGATGATTCAGAACCATCCTATTTGGGTGTTTAACCTCAAAGCAATGAACGAAGACACATCACATTACAGATACTTTCTATACGCACGAAAGTCGGAGGAATCAGAGGAACGACAGATTCTCTCTATTGGCTCTCAAAAAGACAAAATCAAGGCAGTCTTTCCAAATATTAAGATTGTTGAAGTGATTGAAGAGAGTAAAAGTGCATTTAAGCCTTATGAAAGAGTGAAATTCCCAAGCTTGATTCAACGTATTAGGGACGGAGAAGCGGACGGGATTGTTGCATGGCATCCAGATAGACTTTCAAGAAATGAAATTGATGCTGCAACCATTACATATCTTCTTCGTACAGGAGTAATTAAAGATTTGAAGTTTGGCTCATACAATTTTGACCACTCCCCCGAGGGGATCATGATGTTACAAATGGCTTTGTCTCAATCTCAGTACTTCTCTTCAAAACTTAGTAAAGATGTCAAACGTGGTTTAGGCACAAAGCTCCAGATGGGTATTCGTCCTAATAAAGCCCCACAAGGGTGGTTGAATGATTACGTGAGTCCAAAGGGGATGAAGACCATCAGCATTGATAAAAAAAGATTTCCTGTTCTCAGAAAGTGTTGGGATTTAATGCTTACTGGGAACTACACACCTCCACAGATTTTGAAAAAACTAAATGACGATTGGGGGTATAGGACTCGCAAAACAAAGAGAGCTGGAGGTAAGCCTATGAGTCGTAGTGGTATTTATATGATGTTCAATAATAAGTTCTATGCTGGGCTAATTAAGCAGCAAGATGATACTTGGACTAAGGGTGCTCATGACACTATGGTCACTTTGGAGGAGTTTGATAGAGTGCAGAGAATGTTAGGGAAAAAAGGTAATCCACGTGCGCAGCAGTATGACTTTTGCTTCAAACCACTTCTTATTTGTGGGGATTGTGAAGGGCATGTGACGGCTGAATACAAGAAAAAGAAGCTCAAAAGTGGAGAGAGCAAAGAGTACACTTTATATCACTGTACGCATAACAAAGACAAAGATTGTAAGCAGGGTTCTATAGAAGAGCGTGAACTTAAAAAAATGATGAAAGCTGAAATGGATCAGTATACTATCCTTCCTCAGTTTAAAGATTGGGCTATTGAAATGCTCAATAAGCACAATGACAGTGAAATAAAGCAGCGGACTGATATTAACAAGATGCAGAGTAGAGCTGTGCTTACTACACAGACGGAAATAGATAATCTTACGAAGATGTGCTATCGGGAGTTGATTGGTGAGGATGAGTACAAAAGGCAAAAGAAGGAGCTTGTTGAAAAACTTGAAAAGCTGAAGGAGCAACTTGGCGATACGGAGAGGCGTGCAAAGAATTGGTTTGAGCTTACGGAGAAGACTTTTAGTTTTATCACCTATTCAGCTCATCATTATGACAATGGTAGTTTTGAAGAAAAGAGAAATATACTATCGGGATTTGGTTCGAACTTTTTTATAAAGGACAAGAAACTAGAGATGCTTCCGCACGAGTGGCTCGTCCCAATCGGAGAAGAGTATAAACAGCTTGAAAAAGAATACCTGAGCTTCGAACCAGCGGAAGGCGCATGCCAAATAGACAGAAGTGCTCATTTGGAGAGTATTCGTCTAAGATGGCGGAGAGTGGGGGATTCGAACCCCCGCTGGGATTTACATCCCACTACAGCTTTAGCAAAGCCGCCCCTTCAGCCACTTGGGTAACTCTCCGCGGGCTGCTCCAAGTCGCGCCAAAGGCACCACAAGGAAGCAGAGGGAGTATATTCAAAAATGACTCTCTGCGCAAGGCATCTATCCAGCATTTTCTTTCCCAGCCAACTGTCCGCAGGCTCCGAAAATATCTTGGCCACGGCTAATTCGCAAACTTACCGGCACTCCAGAACCCTCCAAAATCTCCAAAAACTTTTCACCTTCCGATTTCCCACTTTTTTTAAAAGGAAGCCCAGTCTCATTATATTGAATCAAGTTCACATGACATAGTCTTCCCTGCAATAATTCAGCCAAATCCCTCGCATCCTCAACCCCATCATTCACACCCTTAAGAAGGACATATTCATAAGAAACTCGCCGATTTGTACGAAACACATAATCATCCAAAGATTCCATCAATTTATCCAAACTATTTGCTCGTGCAATTGGCATAATTTCCGCCCTCCCATCTTGCGTTGGTACATGTAGAGATACCGCCAAATTCACTTGTAAATTCTCTTCAGAAAATTTCTCAATCCCTTCAATAACTCCCGAAGTTGAAACAGTAATCCCACGAGCTGCGATATTTAAACATTTTTCATCATTCAAAATTCGAACAGATTTCATTACTTTATCATAATTCAAAAATGGCTCCCCCATCCCCATGTACACAACATTCGTCACCCGCTCTTCTTCAGCCTTCAAAATATGATCAAAATAAAGAACCTGATCCGCAATCTCCTCCGCAGTTAAATCTCGACTAAACCCGAGCTTCCCAGTCGCACAAAAAGCACATTTGAGGGCGCAACCAACTTGAGAAGAAACACAAACAGTATTCCGCTTCCCGGTCTTATCACTATAGCGCATTAGGACCGCCTCGACCTTTTTGCCATCACACAATTCAAACAGAACCTTCTGAGTCCCATCAATTTTCGAAACCATCCTATTCCCGACTCCAAACGAATACACAGGCACATTTTCTTTCAAAAACTCTTTCAATTCCCCAGGCAAAGTAGAAATATTTTCATAATCATTCCCCCCTTTTTTATACACAGCTTGAAAAACCTGCTCCGCCCGAAACTTCGGATAGCCGGCATTTTTAAGAACCTCAATTAAATCTTTATATTTGAGCATACGACCCGAAGTATAATCTAAATCAAAGGCATCTCAAAGTCCTCTTCTTGTTGGATAACGGTGTTGGTTTCGCTGTCGTCTGGTGGGGCATCTAGGCCGCCTTCATCCCATTTGCGGAGCAAAATTTCGACATCTTCTCTTGGCATACAATATTTTTCACGGGACATCTCACGTATCTCTTTACTACGATCAATTTTAGGGAAAACCATATCAAGAGTTCGTGCCGAAAATGCTTCGGAGAGCTCTCCATCGATTGATAGTTTTGTATAAAATTCACGAACGCCGAGATTAATAATATCTCGAACTCCAAACACAGGAGTGTATTCATCAGCCAGAATCACTGCATCCTCAGCCCCAACCCTGAATGAAATCATCGATCCCACATTACCAAAAACGGTCTTCCTGACATCATCATCTAGTTGCCCGATATACTGATGAGCAATTGTTAAACACAAGTGATATTTACGAGCTTCCGACAAAATTTCCGAGAAAGTATCCGTCGCAAAGTTCTGAAACTCATCGACATAGAAATAAAAATCTTGACGATCTTCTTCATGCATATCGGCCCTGGCCATCGCGGATTGATAAACTTTCGTAATCACCATAGAACCAAGTAGCTGCGAATTCTCCTCACCGAGCAGACCTTTCGAAACCTTCATCAGAAGTATTTTTTGATTATCCATTACATCACGAATATCAAAAGTATTGTCCGGCTGCCCGATCATATTTCGCACCATATTAGTCGATACGAGCTGCCCAACTTTGTTAAGAAGCGGCGTAATCGCCTCAGCATCGAATTTTTCACTCCAACCCGCAAATTCATTTACCCAGAAATTCTTCACCACAGAATCCTTAATTCGAGCAACAATAGTTTGCCTGTAATTTTTGTCAGACAGCATTTTCAAAATCGAAAGAATAGTTGTATTAGGTGAATCCAGGAGCGCCAAAGTCGTATAACGAAGCACATGCTCCAGACGATCCGACCAGTTGGTTCCAAATAGTTTTTTGAAAATATCGATAAATCCAATTGTCAGCTGCATCTTGTATCTTTCATCAACTTTTTCGAGAGGATTAAACGCAATCGGGAAATCCATATCACCCGGATCAAAATAAATCACATCCTTCATTCTTTCCTCCGGAATCATCTGCATAATATTGTCCACGAGATCCCCATGAGGGTCCAGTACTCCAACACCCTTCCCATCTAAAATATCTTTTTGGATCAGCATCTCAAGAAGCTTCGATTTACCGGTACCCGACTTTCCAACGACATAAAGATGCCGCCTCCTATCCTCACGTTTAATTCCAAAATCCTCATAATTATTATGATAATTCGTCTTACCAAACATGGAAACATTTTCCGTTCCGCTTGTAGGTAAATCTTTTGGTGGCTCATGTTTTTTCGCAAGAACATGTACCACATGAGGTACGTGATCGGCATTTGGGAAATGGTAAATAGTGGCAAGCTCTTGCGCACTCACCATAGAAGAAGTTGTGATTTTTCGCGCGGTATATTCATTGAGAAAAGCTTTCCCCTTTTTCGCCTTATTCAAAACAAATTCATTGTAATCAGTTTTGTTGAATTGATAAAAGGCCTTGGCAATCGCTACGAGATTTTTCTTCGCCTCAGCCGCATTTTCTGATACAGAACCAAAACGAATCTCAATTTCAAACGGATTGTAACCGGTTTTCATTATGAATTTTTCATCCTCTTCCTTAAAAAAAGTTTTCTTATCTTTAATTCGGGCATAATTTTTCAGTCTAAAATTCCTTTTTAATTTGTTGTATTTCATTCGAATTCTTCGTCCAAAATGGTAAGCCCAGTTATCGTTTCTCGGTGAAACCAGAATTTGGATCCAAGATTGATCCTTGTGCCCCATCTTTGAAATCACGGAAAAAATCCCGGCAAGAGAATCCTCTTCAAACTCATCATAAACCTTGAGCGGATAAATATCACTCATCTTAAGCTTCATGCTCGTCCCGAGCAAAGTGTGTTTAGCGGGGTCATAGAACCTCGTATAATCCTTCATCGGCTTGATCTCAGCTCCGGGGAATGTCGAATAAATAAGCCCTTCAGCAAGCCTTGCAATTTCACTTTCAACCGCTATGAAGAAGTACGTGTATTGGTTAAATCCAAACATCTCAAATGACATTTTCTTACCCTTTGAAGTGTTATGAAGATTGTCCAAAAAACTCAAAAACAATTTTTCAAGTTTCGGGCTTTCCGGAGTACCCTGCGGCACAATCACATGCAGGATTTCCATTTTATTCTTACCCTCTTTTTTTTGAGATTTTTGAGCCATCAACCGGCAGTTTAATATGATTTTAGAATCATACAAAGGTGCATTTCCCCCAATATACAATTCCAAGGTATTATTCTAGCACAAATAAGCCATTTTTACAACGCTCCAGCGCTTGACAGGGCTATAAACACATTTTAGCGTTCGCCCCAAGGTAGAGGCCGCCGAGGATCATTATTAAGTCTTCGTTTTTTGCAATGAAAAGAGCATTCTTAACCGCTTCAGCGACATTTTGGGTCAGAAGTATGTCTGTTTGGCCCTTTTCCTTCAAATATTCAACAATTTTCTCAGGGGACATGCCTTGATAGCCCTGTTCAGTAATCACGAAAATATCTACCGTATAGATCAAAATATCCAGCATGGCTTTGTGATTTTTTCGCTCAGAGAATCCGATAATTCCAATTTTCTTTTTTCCGGAAAATAAATTTTCAATTGTTTCACAGGTAAATTCCATAGCAACTTCTGTGTGTCCGCCATCAATTATCACAGTCGGATTTTGTCGAACAATTTCCAAGCGAAGTGGCCATTTTACCTTTTTCAAACCCTGGCGAATATCTTGTTCGGTTAAATTCAGCCCTTTATTTCTCAAAACTTCTGCACACATGATAGCGCAGCTTGCATTAGAAAGTTGATGCGCTCCGAGAAGGGGGAGTTCAAGAGCTTGATAATTTATAAAATTAAAAACTTGACCCTTCAAACTTTGATTAATCAAATCACAATCTTCCGTTTCCAGGACTATCAATTTGGCATTCTTCTTTTTAGCCTCTTCACTAAAAATTTCAATTAATTTCTCATCTTTTTCAGTCGTAATACAGGTTCCGTTTTCTTTGATAATTCCGGCTTTATCGAGTGCAATTTCTTCGCGAGTTTTCCCAAGAATATGCGTGTGATCCAGGTCGATGTTTGTAATTATCGAAACCTCGCTTTGGATAACATTCGTAGGATCCCTCCTGCCACCAAGTCCAACTTCAATCACTCCGAATTCAACATTTTTTTCAGCAAAATATTTCAAAGTCATCACAAAAAGAACTTCAAAAAGACTCGGTGCCATCTTCGAATTTTCTGAAATAATTCCTTCAACAATGCCCTTCACCTCAACTCCCACTCTTAAAAATTCATCATCCGAAATATCCTCGCCTCCTACCCGAATACGCTCATTATATTTAAGCAAATGCGGCGAAGTAAAAAGCCCAGTGATTTGCCCAGAAGAACGTAAAATCGATTCAATCATCGCGCAAGTAGACCCCTTTCCATTTGTCCCCGTAACATGCACAAATTTCATCTTCTTTTCCGGATTTCCAAGGACCCTGAGCATCGTCTCCATCCGCTCAAAACGAGCTTCTTCCGGAAACTTATCAAGCCCCTCAAGCCAAGTTGTAAATTCAGGATAATTCACGAAATGATTCTAATACACCTCTCCCAAATAGCAAGTTTCACAATAAACCTTCTCCGGTCTATCCGGAGCATAGGTGGTTTTGATATCGCAGGAGCATTTAGCGCAATGCCGAGTCCAGATGCTTTGCGGATTTCGGAGGGCGAGCCTGTCGCGGTGTCTTTGATTTGGGCAGCGACGCGGGATTGGCAGTCCCATTTTACGATAAAATTTAAGCTCCTGAGGAATAATTCGATATGAATCTCCGGCTTCTTCGCATGTGAGGATTTGTTTCAAAATTTCATCAGAAACATCTGAAATATTCATCGGGATTTCAACAGGCGGACCATCATAAAAACCTTTTTCGTCGCTGTCTCGCCACGGCCATTTATTCTTCGCCGCCTCCTCTTTCGAAATCGAAAAATACTCATCCGCAACCGATTCATTGTATTTAAATGGTGAAATATTTATTGGGAAGAATTCGCCCCACTCACCAGTTTCTTTCATGTGTTTTATTATTTTTGGCACCAATTCAAAATATTCTTCCGGTGTATATTGTTTGTTAAGAATACAAAAAGACGCATTTCTGAGTCCAATACATCCAAATAAATTATGTGAATTAAAACAACTATCCGAATACAAAGCCTCTGAAACTTTGTTGCAAAATTTAGAATAAAGCAGTCGAGAGTTTTGGTAAGAGCCCAAATAATCACAGCAAAGCTCATTTTCCTCGGTATAATTATTGTCATAGCAATCCTTCAAATCAACCACTTGCACGCAATGTTTCACATCTTCAGACTTGTCCGTGTAGTAGCAATTGGAGGCATTTTTACAATTGTAAATATAATTTCCAGCAACATTTTCCGCCTGCTTACTTTGCATAAAACGATGTGGGATTTCGAGTTTCAAACGCCCTAATTCATCCTTAAGTATTTCATGAACATTCGGATCACAGAGATTCAAGCTTTCGCGATATTTTTTATATTCCTCCTCACCATGCTGCACATTAAAAATACAAAATTTCTTATTCCGAAGTCCCGCACAACCGATGCAATCCTGGCAATTTTGGAGATCATAACAATAAATCAAATTCGCAGAACCTTCACAATCCTGGCAATAAAAACATTCGTAAAGTTTTCGACAATCTGTGCATTCATAGCAAAATTTACACTCACGGATCACGAGCGCATCCATGCATTCAAAGGAATAATAAGGCGATCCATAGTAGCACTTTTCCGAATAAACAGGTCCGAAAATTAGATAAGAATCTTTTACATTCCCGACATAATTACAATAATTGCTATTTTCGGAATGCCACACGCAGAGCGCCAATTGCGGCACCGCCAAAGTCAATTCATGATACTGCTCAAAGAATGGCCGATTAAAATCAAACTCTCGCCCATGGTCAAATGCACTCCATTTATCACTCCACCAATCCTCATTATTATAAACAGTCATTCCCCCATCTGCAGAATAATTTGAAATAATACTCTTACCCGTTAGATCACACTTCCGATGATAAAGATGTCTCTCATTGCGATGTGTAAATCGCCGCCGCCGCCGCTCATCCGGACACAGGGTCGGCAGCGGAATTTCATACTTAACTCCACCAATCACCGGCGAAACTTTTTTATAAAATTCCTGATCCGCCTCCGTGATTACGAACTTCTTCCCCGACACCCTGCATGTTTGAGTTATGTCTGGCATAAAATTCCCCCAAATTAATTATAAATAAATTCTTCGTAGCATTTTTCGCAGTAAATTTGCTCGTCCCGTTCGGGTCTGTAACTCGTATTAACTCCCCCACTACACTTCGAGCACGTCCTTTGCCAAAGCCAACGAGGATTGCGTAAAGCGATTCTATCTCTGTGTCTTTGGTCTGGTGATCTGTGCGGCACAGGAATCCCCATCTTTTTATAAAATCGGAGCTCCGCAGCAATCACCTTGTAAGATTTGCCAGTAACTTCGCATGTGAGGACTTGTTTGCAAAGATCATCATCTACTTCGGAAATTTCATCTGGGATAATATATTTTGGTCCATCGTAAAAACCTTTCGATTCTTCATCGCGCCATTTGAAACCGGATGTTTCCGCACTGACTTTATCAAGCGGATAATATTCTTGAGCAACCGTTTCATTGTAACCAAATGGCGAAATCGCCGAAGGGAAGAATTCTCCCCATTGCCCATCACGTTTCATCTTTTCGATAATTTTCGGCAGTAATTCAAAATACTCTTCACGAGAATACTGCTTATTAAAAATACAATATTTCTTATGGTTCAGTCCGATGCAGCCAAATAAATTTGAAGAATTATTACACTGGTCGCAATAAAAGCTTTCACTGCAATAATGCGATGCCATGCAGAACGCTGAAAACCGCATATTCAAAGTGCTGATTATGTCACATGCAACCTCTGGCTTGTAGAGCGAATAACTCATGTCATAGCAATCTTTCACATCCAGGACATCAAACAAATATTTGGAATCTTCACAATTCGAAGCATTGAAAACATAATGGCAATTTTTAGAATTTTTAATATTGTTCCCTGTGCAATTTTCAGAATTCGTATTATACATATCTCGATGAACGGCACATCCCATGGCTTCTTTCCAAATTCTTTTTGCTTCGGTAAGTCCTTCGTAAGAATCTAGTTTCAGCTCTTTTAATTTTTTCTCATATTCCTCTTTGGAGTGAGGTTTGTTGAAAATATAAAATTCTTTTTGTCGTAAATTATTTGAAAAAATACAATTTTTGCAGCCCTTCAGATCAAAACAAAAGAAGCAGTCATTACAGTTGTCCAAGTACATTGAATGACGTACATTGTAGCAGTTGTAACAACTGATCGCCTCGTAGCAGAGTTCGGAATTGTAGGCGAAAGTGCAGTCAACGCAGTTTTTGGAATGTTTCGTAAAAAGATCATAATAGCAGTCTTCATTTTCCTCTCCGGCAATATCTAAGTAGCAGTTTTTGTCATCCCCACAATAGTTGCAGTAATCGCTATTTTCACAATTTACGATATCGATTCCAAGCCGTGGAACTTTTAACATTAACTCCTCCCATTGATCAAAAAATGGCCGGCTAAAATCAAATTCCTGGCCGTAATCCATGGCGTTCCAGGAATCAGAATACCATTCATCGGGATGGTAAATTGTAAACTGAGAATGGGTCGGGTAAATCGAAATAATCTGCTTTCCAGATTTATCACATTTTCGAATATAAAAAGTCCGGTCATTTCTCCAGGTCATTCTTCTTTGAACTCGGCAAATCGGGCAAAAGGTCGGAGTTGGCAGATTTAGCTTTGCATAAAATTGTAAATCTTTATCCGTGATTTCAAAACCGGATTCACATTTTGTGCATTTCTTATTTTCAACTACCTGCTCCATTTGACATTTGGATTAAAAAATTGTCTAGAGTTAATTATATTTCTGTTTGTAGAAAAAGCAAGACAACATAATTTTTCTGAATATCCAGAAAAATCACATCCATCAATAAAGCGGCTCAAATAAGCCTTTCTTTTGATATTCACTTATGCTAAATTACCTGTAGACGACCTTCTACAACATCACGCAAATGGCGAAGCTTCATTTGCGAATAAGGCACGAAGTAACAATGATTGAACCACTAAAAAAACTAGGACTCTATGAAGATGAAGCCAAGGTATACCTAGCCGTTCTTGAGCTAGGGAAAACATATGCGAGTGCAATTGCAAAGCACGCAAAAGTTCATAGGGTTACGACTTATCACACACTCGATAATCTCGTAAAAAAAGGCCTAATCTCTGTTTCAGAGGAGCATAAAACAAAGGTTTATCAGGCGGAAAGTCCGGATAAAATTGTTAAACGCCAAGCAGAAAAATTACAAGTCGCAGAACGTGTCCTTCCAGATTTAAAGGCGCTCATGATTGACCAGCCATTCAAGCCAAATATCAGATTTATTGAAGGAATAGAAGGTATCAAAGGGGTGATTGAAGAGACTTTGGAGAGTGCCGATGAAATAGTAGGATATTCAAATGTGGACAATCTTGTAGGGCTACTCAAGGAGTACCTTTATTACTACACAGAAGAACGTCAAAAACGCAAAATCAGATCCAGATTCTTGAGTCCTTACACCGCTCTCGCCAAGACCTATCTCTCTACATATTATCCGAACGACCCTCGCCGCGAGATCGCCGAAATCCTCTACATCGACCCAAATGAATTCCACTTCGAAAACGAAGTTTACATCTACGGAAACAAAGTCGCGACCCTGTCACTCAACCCAAAAGAACTAATCGGCGTAGTCGTCGAAAGCCCGCTCTTCGCCGAAACCCACCGCTCCATATTCAACCTCTCTTGGCTCGGCGCCACAAGTTTCATCGCAGGCTAATAAACCTCTTCCAAATAACATTTTTCACAAAGTACTTTTTCTGGTCGCCCCGGAGAATAAGAGGTTTTAATTGCACAACTACACGCAGAACATCCCCTATCCCAAAGTTTCCTCGGGTTACGCAAGGCAAGTCTATCCATGTGTCGACAGTCCGGGCATTTTCTTGGAATTGGCAAAGATTTCTTTCTATATAATTTAAGCTCCTGCGGAATTATTTTGAAATTTTTACTACAATCGGTGCATGCCAAAACCTCCTGGCAGACACCATCTGGCACATCTGAAATATCCTCCAGAATTGCATAAGTCTGCGGAATGTATTCACGAGCATCTTCTTCTTTCCATTTAAAACCACGCTCTAGAGCCTCCTCACGAGTCAGTGGGAAATATTCCTGAGCAACCGTTTCATTATATCCAAAGGCACTCAGGCTTGGTGGGAAAAATTCACCCCATTCCCCGGTTCCAATCATATGCCCCTTTATTTTACGAAACATCTCATGCCACTCATCTTCAGAATATTGCTTATTCAAAATACAAAACTTCTTCTGATGTAATCCTACGCAACCAAGTAAGTCATTATTATTGTTCATGCAAAAAATAGAATGGTATACGTCCTTTACGCCAATACAAGTGTAATACGAAGCTACAATATTTTGGCAACCATCTCCAATCCCAGCGCTATTGTATGCAAGGTCCAATTTATTGCCCCAAATATCAACGTCATAGCAGTCATTAGCTCCACCCATCATATTTGTACAGTACTTGCAGTCCCGCAAGCCATCACAACTAAAGCATTCAAAGGTATCTTTGCAATTGCTTATATTTTCACCTGTGACATTTTCATTCATAATTCCATGTAAATTTTTCTGAGGGAACTTCCTGAAAAATTCTTCAATCTTCATTTTGAAATCTTCTAAATTTATAGAATTCCCCAGTTTATATTGAGCTACTAATTTCTCATATTCTTCTTTCGAATAAGATTTATTAAAAATATAATAAGATTTATTTTGCAAATTCACGCATCCGAAACAGCTTCGACACCCTTTGCAATTCAAAAGAAACTGAGAATCGGCACAGTTATTGCAATATCTAGAAAAATCTACGTTATAGCAATCCGTGCAATTTACACATTCGTAACAGAGTTCGGAACTTTTTAGACAAAGGAAATCACAGCAATCTATAAGTTGGTAACAGGTTTCGCCATAGTAGCAATCCTTGCTCTGTTCAGCCTCAAATACAAGATAACAGTTCACCATTTTGTAAGAATCTTGAGAGTAATCACTGTTGATATTATCTCCAAGGACCAGAAATTGTAATTTTGGAACGCTATCCCAGAGCTCTTTGAATTGTTCAAAAAAAGGCCGATCAAAATCAAAGTCGCGCCCATAACTTATCGGATCCCAAGAGTCTCCCCACCAGCATGTGGTACAGTACACGGGGTATGGTTTATCAGAAGAGTTGATGGTAACGATCGACTTATTACAAAGCCCACAAGTGTTATGATAAAGATTTCTCTCGTTTCGAAAAAGAAGTCTTCTTTGAAGTCTACAATCCGGGCACATGCTCGGCTCTGGAACATCCATTTTCTTATAAAATCCTTGATCCCGATCAGTGATCGGAAACTCTTTCCCGCAGATGGAATTTGAACAGGTTTTGTGATGAATGATTTGTTCCATAGCTAGATTTTACGTGGCTATATGCCATTCTTCAAGTTAGATATTGATACGCATCGCATTAGGGTTGGTAACTATAGGATACTTTTGACTTTAAAAGAGAAAACGGGTTCAGGGAGTGTATTTTATGTTCCAAAAGTAGGGCGTAGAAGAGAGATATATCGATAATCATCCATAAAGCATCTTCAAAAACTCCTCATGAGAGTAGACGGTGTCGCCGCGATCAGGAGGATACGGAGCCATGATTTGTTTGCCAGAGACAGCGCAAGTGTGTGGCCAGAGCGCTCTAGCATTTTGGAGTTTCATGCGGTCGCGGAAACGTTGGTTTGGGCACCTTCTCGGTAAAGCTACGCCAAGCCTGCGATACAATTCGAGCTCCTGTGGAATTATTTTGTAGGCCTGGCCGGTCACTTTGCATTTTAAAACTTTCTTACAAACATCATCTGGAGTGTCTTTGATATTATCCGGCAATTTATAGACTTCGCCTTGGTACTCTTCTTTTTCGAAATCGTCCTTCCATTTGTAGCCGCGTGCCAGAGCTTCATCCTTGGTTAATGGATAAAAATTATTTGCCAAAGTTTCGTTGTAGCCAAACAAAGACCGCTCAGTTGGGAAGAACTCACCATATTCTACGCACGCGGATGCGTGTGTATTTTCTTGTATCGGATTTTGCATATGCTCAATAATTCTGGGCACAAGTTCTTCATACTCCTCCTTCGAATACTGTTTATTCAGCACGCAATATTTTCCATGCCTCATTCCAATGCACCCAAAAAGGTTTCCAGAATTATGGCAGGTGTCGATATAATTCGCATCGTGATTATCATATGATACATGTGCGAAATTCAGGTATTTACCATTATTGCAACCATGGCATTCGTACTGCAATTCACAGTTAAAAGCCGATTCATACGTGTCATAGCAATCCTTCATGTATCCAGCGTCATAGCAGTATCGACAATCTTCTGAATAGACAACTTCATAGCTATCATGAACGTTTTTTGAGCGATCCATTAGGTCTCCGGTGCAATTTTCACACTGATGAAAAACAGATGCATCTTTTGGAGTCTCCTGAACCATTTTTTCATACTCCCTTTTGTAGTGCTCGATCATATCATACGAACCAAGGTCTACTTTGCTCATGAATTCCTCGTATTTTTCTTTTCCAACATATTGATTGTAAATGTAATACTGTTTTCTATTTAAATTCGAACACATAAAGCAATCTTTGCAGTGAATACAGTAGTAAACAAATGCCGAGTCCGAGCAGCCGAGTGAGAACATAGAAAATTTATTGTTGTATCCAGGCTCCTGATATTGCACTTCGTAACAAAGCTCAGAGTTTTCAATATTATGGCAATCGATGCAGTCTTTGTTTTTGATCATCCATTTGGAATGATAAACATTTTCACAAAAAGCGATGTCCACACAGAGGTAGCAATTTTTATCATTCTCAGAATGGTTTATATAATCACAATTCTCACAATTTTTCCGATAAAGAGCTAGTCGTGGAACTTTTAATTGCAGCTCTGCAAATTGCTCAAAAAACGGCCGACTAAAATCAAATTCTTGACCATAATCTTTCGCCTCCCATTTATCTGACCACCAACAATCATTGCAGTAAATCGTGTGTGGCGAAGCCGCATCATAAATTGAAATCATTTGCTTTTCGCACATGTCACATTTCCTCGCATAAAAATTCCTTTCGTTACGCCAACTCATCCGCCGCCTCTGCCTCTCATCCGGCGTGATCGTCGGTAGCGGCATCCCAATTCTTTCATAAAAGGCCTGATCCTTCTCATCAATTATAAATTCCTTCCCGGATAGCCTGCATGTTTGAATAATATCTGGCATATGAGAAGTTAATCACATCAGTAAGCCTCTTGCAAATAACAGTTTTGACAATATACGACTTCAGATTTCCTCGGAGAATAAGCACTCTTTATTTCGCATGAGCATTTAGCACACGCTCTATCATAAAGATGATAAGTATTTCGACGAGCACAGCGGTCCGTATGTCTCTGCCGAGGGCATCTCGAAGGAATAGGAATGCCAAGCTTATCGTGAAAACGGAGCTCCTGCGGAATCAATTTAAAAAACTTCCCAGACACTTCACATTTGAGAATCTTGTCATTAATTTCATCTGGAGTACTGACCTCTTCTTCCTCACGCCAGCGATATCCACGTGCCAAAACTTCTTCTTTCGAAAGTGGGAAATTTTCCATAACAATCGCTTCATTATAAGCAAAAGAACAGAGCTCCGGCGGCAAATATTTGCCCCATTCACCGGTAGACTTCATATGCTCTATAATTTTAGGCACAAGCTTTTCGTATTCTTCTTTAGTATATTGCTTATTCAAAATACAATATTTCTTTTTCTTCAATCCCACACATCCAAAACAATTACTGCATCCGGTTATCAAATAACAGTAATCGGAATCGCTCACATTGGTAGTACACATACTGCAAAATCTCAAATTATAAACGTCATCGCCGCAAGAAGAACACATATAAATTTTCTCAGCTTTGAATCCCCAAGATACATAATTTTCAGCGGACTTTACGCCTCCGGCAACCCTCATGCAGTTTCTGCAATCTTCCAGGTCTCTACTATCAAAACAATTAAAACTATTTTTTGAATGATATAAATGGTCTCCTGTAGAATTTTGATTATGCTCTTCCTGAAGCGGCTTATGAGGTTGTCCTTTGAAGAATTCATCACACTGCACACGAAGTTTTTCAACCCCATCCCTAGTCCCCAATTCAAATGCAGCCTTATGCGCCTCATATTCTTCAGGCGTATATTGCACATTAAAAATCATATGTTTTTTGTGATGCTGATTTATACATCCGATGCAATCATGGCAGTCACGACATTGATACAGGGCGTAACTATCACTGCATTGCGAACACTCTTCACAGTATCTGAGTCGGTTACATTCGGTGCAATCCAAACATTCATAGCAAAGCTCACATTTATTCATATTTGAACAATCGACAATATCTTTTGAATGGTAAATTCGATTTGAAAAATAACAATCCTCATCGTAGTCACATTCCGAAATCAAGTAACAATTTTTCAAATACCCGGTACAATTTGTGAAATCACTATTTTCAAGAGTTCCCCAAATCACATAAGTCGCCATGTGTGGCACACGATTTTTCAGTTCCAAAAACTG
Source organism: Candidatus Peregrinibacteria bacterium (assembly GCA_018697675.1). Lineage (GTDB taxonomy): Bacteria > Patescibacteriota > Gracilibacteria > UBA1369 > JABINC01 > JABINC01. The sequence continues at coordinate 25,564 of JABINC010000043.1, read as the reverse complement.
TTCAAAAAACGGCCGAGAAAAATCAAATCCAACCCCATAGTCAGCCGCATCCCAAGTGTCCCCCCACCACACAGGCGTGTTGAAAACCGGAAACGGCATATCCGGATGATGTTGTGAGAGGATCTTTTTACCGGTCGAGTCACAAGTTCGATAATAAAGGCTCCGCGCATTTCTCTCCATCATCAGCCTCCGAATCCTCTCCTCCGGACACAGGGTCGGAAACGGCACGTTCATCATTTCACAAAATTTCTGCTCGTCATCAGTAACGACAAAATCAGCTCCAGTTATCCGACATTTTTTTATAGTTTCAGTCATCTAATTAACGGTTTCCAAATAGCATTTTTCACAGTACACAATTTCAGGCCTACCTTCAATATACGAAGTTTTTATAGCAGCACTGCATTTAGCACAGCCTCTATCGACAATAACCCTAGGATTTCGAATGCTCATTCGATCTTTATATCTCTGATTTGGACATCTTCTTGGCAGCGGGATTCCATTAGTTCTATAAAATCGGAATTCTTGTGGAATAACTTTATAAAATTTCCCGGATACCTCACATTTGAAAACTTGCTTGCAAATCGAATCATCCACTTTATCAATTTTATCTGGAACTTCAGGAATATTGCCTTCATAAGCCAGTGGATCTTTTTCTTCTTCGAACCTAAGTTCTTTGTCCAAAATTTCTTCTTTTGAAAGCGGAAAATAATCCTGGGCAACAGATTCATTGTAAGCATGTGGGCTGAGAGAAGTTGGGAAAAATTCTCCAAATGATCCATCTTGTTTCATTTTTTCAATAATTCTTCCAACCAACACAAAGTATTCTTCAGCAGAATATTGCTTATTGAAAATACAATATTCAGCCCCTTTCAAACCGATACACCCAAAACAATTTTTCGACCGCGTACACAGATCACAATACAAAAGCCCGGAATCATTTCCCCAGCAATTCGTGCAAAAGGCGCAATACTTCACCCCTCCCGCAGAGCTCTGCATTTGATAGCACATTTCAGCATCACTTCCATAATAATCCCAATCCATACAGTCTTTCGCATTCATAATATGTGAACAATATCGAAGATCTTCAGAGTCTTTGACATCGAAGCACCAATGACAATTTTTAGAAAAGAAAACATAATCTCCAAGGATGTTTTCAGAGCCCGTCACCTCCATAGCCCTTCTTGGAAATTGCAAGAAAAATTCAGAAACTTTCTTCTTTGCATCGAGTATGCTTTGATGGGAATTTAAATTCCAGGCATTAACTTTCGCCTCCCAATCTTCCTGAGATAATTTTTCATTGAAGTAATAATATTGCTTATTTCGAAGTCCTATACATCCAAAACAATTTTGGCATCCAATCATATCTCGACTCAAAATACAGTCGCTACAGTTTGTGAGATTCTGAGAATACAGACAATGATAACATTTTTTACCATCAATAAGTTCGTAGCAAAGCTGACAATCATTCAAAAAACATCCGTCACAGCAGTCGTTATTTTTGAAAGCATAAGCGATATAATAACAGTCCTCATTGTAGTCCGCAGTGTTGGTTAGATAGCAATTTTTACTCCAGCCCGCGAAGCTCGTGAAATCACAATTCTCATTCGCAATTCCATTAACAGCCAACCTTGGAACACGCTTCATAAATTCTTCAAATTGCTCAAAAAACGGCCGTCCAAAATCAAAATCTTGGCCAAAGTCCATAGGATTCCACTGGTCCGTCCAATAGAGATTCGCATCATAAGTCAGATAATCGCATTTCTCTGGATACTGAGATAAAATCCGTTTCCCACTTAAATCACATTTCCGATAATAAAGCGTTCGATCATTTCGAAAAGCCATCCTCTGCCTCTGTCTCTCCCGTGGACGCACAGTCGGAAGCGGCAGTTCATATTTCACTCCATTCAAAACTGGCGATAATTTATCAAGCATGCTCAGGTCTTCATCGCTAACGATAAATTGCTCTCCAGAAATTCTACATGTTTGAGTGATTGGTGCCATGGTTAAAAAGCTTAAAATTTTCAGTGCTGAAGTATACCTTTCTCTAGCTCAAAACTCAAATCAATAAACCAATTTTAATTAATTCTATCGTCTTTTTCGCCTGTTCAACAAAGTGCCTGTTAAATGTTCCAGGCCTACCTTCGATAGCTTTTGTGATAGCTCTACAATGAGCCTCATGGTTCTGTGTGAAAAACACAATTGGCATGTAGTCAAAATGGAAAAGTAGCGCATTCAAGAGGATTCGCCCGACTCTTCCATTCCCATCAGTGAAAGGGTGTATAGCCTCAAATCGTATATAAAATTCCGTCGCAAGAAGCGGCGGATACATTTTCGCCCTCTTACGCTCTTTTAGCCACTCAAAAAGCTTCTTCATTTCATCTCCAACGTATTCCGGATTAGTAGTTGTCTGATTTCCAGGAGCAACTACATTTTGAGTTTTCCATTTCCCCACAATTAATGGGTCGGCGATGTTATTTAATAAAAGAGAATGAATTCTTTTTACATTCAGCGGATTCCAATTCATTTTTTCAGAAAAGGCAAATCGTAGTGCCGAAAACGAATTGAATACCTCTCTCTCGATATGACTCCTTGGCTTTCTGGTATTTTTTAGACAAATATTTTCGACCTCCTTCCTCGTAACTTTGGACCCTTCAGACCTATTGGAATTAAAGGTGAAACGAACGGTGAGGTCGGTTAAATAATTCTGATATTCATGGCTAAAAAGCTCGCTTCTTGAAATTAGAATAAACAGATGACGCATCACCTCGATTGCCTCGATCTTCTTTGGAGCAAAGGCCTTAATAATTTCTTCATCAAGTTTTTTCACCTCTTCTTTTCCTATTTGGATGAAGAAGTTCATTAATTTTTTCTTGATATTGGCGGGAACGGATTCTCCAAGATACACGCCATATTTACTATATTGCATGTAATAGTACGCCTTCCCCTTGATAACTTTTTTGACTACAAATTGCATAAAATTGGTTAACCTAAAAATCGATAAAAATTATAACATCTTAAAAGAAATAAATCAATCAGTTTTGCTTCAGGCGGCCTGTGGAAGCTGTAAATTTAATACCAAGAGTTAACCTAAAAATCTCGATTTTCCCAAAATCAGTTAACTTTATTTTAGGTATTTCTTCATAAATTGATAACAAGGCCAGCCAAATGCCACCGATACAACATAAGAAATTGCAGTTCCAAAAAACAGTCCAAATTCAGGATAACTCCAGCGAACCAAGATCGCATAAAGTACCAAACTTGGGCTTGAGAGAATTAGAGCCTTGCTAATCGAACGCGTGAATTCTACGCCATGCGCCAAATAGGCAATGATCAAGGTGGATAAAATAACCGCTGGAAACACAGAAAATATTCCGCCGAGAAGAGGCCCTCCGACTTTGCTCAAATAAACTGCAAAAGTAATCATAGAACCGCTTAGAACGATTCTCCCGAATATTTGCAAACGAGTATAATCTATTTTCCTACCTTCTTCAGAGGAGATCTTAAGTGCCTTTTCAAGGAGATAAAGAGAAGGGAAAAATAAAACCAAAAACACGACACATCCAGCCCAAAAATAATGAAAATCATAAACAAAACTACCCAGCGCAGCTACCAGCCAAATACTAAAATAAATCGCTAAAGCCAACCAAAAACCTCTGCTGACAAGCCATGAAAAAACCACTAGCATTACGCATCCAATTCCAACCAAAAGACCCATCGCATCCGTCGCTTCACCGGCCGCAACCGCCCCATTTACCACTCCAATAAAAAGAAGCCCCACCACAATAGTCGACGGCAATCCCGCAATAAATCCACCGAGTTTAGTCCCAGCTTTTTCAGCAACTACAGTCGCCCCGGTAATCCACAGGCTACCCACAACAAACGACAAAACAAGTTTTAAAATAAATGGATCCATAATTAATTAACAATTTCTAAATAGCATTTTTCACAGTAGACGATTTCAGGGCGATTTGGGGAAAAAGAACTCCAGATTTCGGCAGAACACTTATCGCATTTTCGATTCCAAAGTTTATGAGGGTTTCGTAAATTCATCCGATCAAGATGCCTTTGTTCAGGACATTTTTTAGGCTCCGGAATCCCCATTTTTTCATAAAATGCCTTCTCTTGAGAAATTATTTTATAAGGCTTATCAACGAATTCACGATGAGTATTTTCCATCGGATATTGTTCAGCAGCTGGGGTTTCAAAGTATTCAAAAAGTGAAATTTCCATTGGGAAAAACTCGCCCCACTCTACTGCCGAGCTTGTCGAGGCAGAGCTATTATAAGAGGGCCTTCGCATGTGCTCAATTATTCTAGTCAGCATCTCAAAATATTCCTCCTTCGAGTACTGTTTATTCAAAATACAAAACTCTCCATGCCGAAGTCCCACGCATCCAAAACAATTCTGAGAAGAGAAACAATTTGAACAGTAAGTTAGGTCGCTACAACCTGACCAGCATTGATTGGTAAAACGCATAAAAGACGAGCCAATTCCGGTGTTGATAGCTTCGTAACAACGCTCCGCTCCCCGGCCCACCGTGCTCACATCCATATTGCTTTTTGAGTCACGCCAAACATGTTCGCCATACCTGCAATCCTCCGCTTCATGAGCATGAAAACACCAAAAACAGTCCTTGCTCTGATTGATATATTCTCCTGTGCAATTCTCAGTTTGAATAAACTCCGATCCACGATGAGGCTGTTTTAATCTGAACGTCTCAAATTCCTTTTTCATCATCTCCACTCCTTCAAAAGTCTCTAAATTATATTCTTTCAAAATCCGTTCATATTCTTCACGTGAATATTGAATATTAAAAATAAAATACTCCTTATGTCTCAAATTCATGCAAAAAAGACAATTTTTACATCCGACACAATCACGCAAAAAAGCACTGTCCGATGAATTCACACAATTCTGCGACCACTTCAAATTATAACAACCATAACAATTATCGACTTCATAGCAGTACTGGCATTCGTGAGAAAAGGACGTGTCCACACAGCCAAGACATTTCTGCAACCAATATCCATAAAAACAATCCTCATTATTACTGCTTTCAAAAACCAAATAACAATTCTTGCAGTTTGCAGTCAAATTACAATAATCAGAATTCTCATTATTTTCCCCAATTACATTCATCTGCGGCACATCCAGAAGGAGCTCATGAAATTGTTCAAAAAATCCCCGAGAAAAATCAAAATCCCGACCATAATCAAGCGCATCCCATTTATCAGACCACCACTCCGATTGAAGATAAACTTTCACTGGTTTGTCAGGTGAAAAAACAGAAAGCATTTCCTTCCCAGAAAGATCACACTTTCTATGATAAAGATGCCTTTCATTTCGAAAAGCAAGCCTCCGCATAGCCCTACAAGAAGGACACCAAGTTGGTTCCGGCACCTCCATTTTTTCATAAAACTTCAAATCCTCCTCAAAAACAGAAAATTCCCCAGAACAACTCGCACAAACCTTATTTTTCACAGCTTTTTCCACATGCGAAGATTAGCATATCTATCCCAAGCTCTCCAAATAACACTTTTCACAGTACACGATTTCAGGTCTATCCGCCGCATATGATGTTTTCATTTCAGCATCACATTTCATGCAAGTTCTATCGTATAACTTCCGAGGATTTATTTTGCCTTTTCTTTCGAAATGTCTGCAATCTGGGCATAGCTTAGGTATTGGCAAGCCCTCTTTGTGATAGAATTTCAATTCCCAAGGAGTAATTTTGAAAAATTTCTGACATCCATTACATTCAAGTGCCCAATTCACAATGTCATCTGAGACTTCTTCAATGCTTTCTGGCAGGTTACGGGCAGGGATGTATTTGAGTCCTTCGGGCTTAGGATTCTTGTAGTCATTCCAGGTAAGCCCAGACTTCAAGGCATCTTCCCGTGATAGCGGAAAATACTCCTGAGCCATCGAGTCATTATATCCAAAAGGTGATAGAGAAGCTGGGAAAAATTCACCCCGCTCTTCCGTAATTTCCATATGCTTGATAAGCCGATCTCGCATTTTAAAATACTCCTCCTCAGAGTATTGCTTATTCAAAATGCAATACTTCTTTCGTTGAAGTCCGATGCATCCAAAACAGTGTTCGCACTGCATACAAAAATCACAGTACAAAAGATCCGAAGATTCAGAGCATTTGTTACAGAATTTGATGTTGGTACTGCTATATACCGCTACGCATTCGTAAACAAAATTTGTATTAATTCCAGCGTTGAAGCAGTCCATGCCATTGTTCGCCATTCCATCCCAGAAATATTTAACATTCTCGGAATCGATTACATCAAAAGCAAACGTACAATTTTTGGAGTTAGAAATATAATCGCCCAGACAATTCTCGCTGTTCTGGATTTCCAAATTCTTACGTGGCACCTGCAAACGAAGTGCAGTCAATTTTTCTTTTGCAATTTTGATATTTTCCCTCGTCCAATTCCACTCCTTCATAAACTGTTCATATTTTTCTTTCCCAACAGGTTGGTTGTGAATGCAATATTCCCTTTGCCGGAGCCCCACGCATCCGAAACAATTTTTACATTCCCGAAGATCTTCGCAAAAATAACAATCAGAAATCCCAGCACAGTTAAAGCACCAGAAACAATGATATGCGCCAAATACTTTTATACCCTCGTAGCAAAGTTCGGATGCAAGTGACCAAAACATATCCATGCAATCGGTGCTCCCCATTCCATAGGTTGTGCAGTAATGAGAATCCCTCATATTGCCGCCATTGAAACATAAATAACTATTTATCGATCCAGAACAATCATGACAATATTCACTATTCTCACAGTTCCGATTTTGCAAATTGATTCTTGGTACATCCAAAGCTAATTCATAAAACTGCTCAAAAAACGGCCGATTAAAATCAAAATCCCTCCCATATTCTACAGCGTTCCAAGAGTCGCCCCACCACACAGTTTGATCATAAATTTTGAAAGGACTATCCGGTGGATAAACAGAAATAATATCCCGCCCAGTTGCATCGCATTTCCTCATATAAAGATTCCGCTCATTCCGAAAAGTAGTCCGCCTCTGCATCCGACAGGCCGGACAGAGCGTTGGTTCAGGCACCTGCATCTTCACATAAAAAGCTTGGTCACTCGCCGTGATCTCAAATTTAATCGAACACTTCCGACAATCTTTATTTAAAAAAGGACTCATGTGCGGATTTTAACCCATCCATGTATTAAAAGTCCAACTCCAAAGCCTACCAACGCCCCTTCAAGTCCGCTCAGGATCAATTGTTCGGTGATTCCAATTGTAAAAATTGCATAAATCGATCCGGCATATCCGAAGCCAATCATCAGTGTGAAAAAATATCCTGGCATGCATTTCCAGATCCATGAAAACAAGACCGTCAGAGCGGTTACCGGTACAAATCCTGTAAAAATCAATGCCGCATCATTGATGCTCCTTAAAAATAATGAGAGAGAAAATCCAACTATCATAAATATTCCAAGCCAGACTCTAAACAGCTTTACCAAATTCCCCTTACTAACAACTCGTCCAGTTGTTTTCCGAATTCGGTCATAAAAATCCTGCAGAACAACAGAGGTCATCGTAAACAGAGCCGTATCTGCAGAGGACATAATCGCCGCAAAAATCGCTACTAGCCCAATTCCCATAATGCCAGAAGGTAGGAGCTGTAGGAATCCTTCGATCAACGCAACCTCACTGTTCGTAGGTGGCAATTTCGCCTTGATGCCGAGCCCCATCATCATAAAAGGGATCCCAAGTAGCACATAGATAAACGCCGAAGCCACGATAGTTTTTTGAATTGATTTAACGCTTTTCCCAGCATAAATTCGCTGCCAAAGTTCAGCCGAAGCAAACGGATAAAGAATCCCAAATAAGAAAAATCCGATTAAAGTTTTCACAGGTAGTGCCGTAAATTCAAATTCGCCATACGACATCTCCATGCCATTTATCAGTACAAATCCAATAAAAGTCGACAGCACAATCAATGCGAAAAACTGAGCTATATCCGTCTTCACAACCGCCTTGAATCCACCAAGAGTTATATAAATCAAAATGGTCACGGACGTGATAATTAGGGCTGCTTCAAACGACCATCCCATGAGTTGGCTCATAATCATCGCCCCACCTGTGAGCTGAATTATCAGCCCCATCATTAGTCCAATCAAGATCGCAAACGCAGTTGTATACCCAGCGACATTATCGAACTTATCAAAATAATAATCCGACAATGTGTAATATTTTTTCTCCTCCGAAAGTCTCCGAAGTGTCGTCCCAATTTTCACAAAAATCAAATACCCAACCCCAATCCCAACATATGCCCACAGGATTGCTCCGCCGTATAAATACATAAAAGTTACTGCGGTCAGAAACATTCCCCCACCGGTTTTCGAAGCCAGCATCGTTGCAATATTCTCAAATGTTCCAAGTTTCCGATCTCCGAGCAAAAATCCTTCAGTGGATTCATTCCGTGAAGACTTCCATCCAATAAAAAGACAAAGCAATATATAAGCCCCGATCAGTACAAGGTCGAGATGTGAAAGAGAGCTTTGCATACGTGCACTCTACCAAATTACCCCACCGACTCCAAGTAGCACTTCTCACAGTAAACAATCTCAGGCCTATCTTCAGAATAAGTGGTGAAAATGCCAGAACCGCATTTCTCACATTCACGGGCGAAAAGATGTTTAGCATTTCTCATGTTATGCCTTCTATCATGCCTGCAAAAGAAACATTCGGTAGGTAAAGGCATTCCCATTTGCCTAAGCAGTTTCAATTCTTGAGCCATAACTTTGTAATTCCGACTACAGCTTCCACATGCCAAAACTTCTTTCAAAATATCATCAGAAATCTCATCGATGGTGTCCGGTACTTGATAAGTAGTGGGTGCGTATTCTTTAGGATCGTCCTCACGCCATTCAAGCCCTTCAGCCAAAACTTGTTCTTTAGTAAGTGGGTAATGCCACTGGGCCATTGTCTTGTTATATGCGAAATGAGCAAAGCTCATCGGGAAGAATTCCCCATACTCTCCCGTAGATTTCATATGTTCAATAATTTTAGGCACGAGCTCCTCATATTCTTCTTTCGAATATTGCTTATTCAAAATACAGTACTTTTTATGTCTGGTTGAAACACATCCGAACAAATGAGATCCATGCTGAGAGTACATGCAATATTGTAAATCATTCGGATCACCTCCCAAAAAGTGTGAGCAAAATTTAACATCATATGCATTGTATCCACCAAAACAACTTTCATATATTTTTTCCCCATCCCCACATTCTTGAATATCCATAGAATCTTTTAGTGCATCAAAGGCTTGGTAAACATATTTGCAATCCCACAGTTCCGGACTATCAAAACACATATAAGAATCTTTACAGTTATTCAAATAATCTCCGGTTACATTTTCATTCTGCACTCCATGGATATATTTTTGAGGGAATTGTAGTTTGAATTTTTCAAAGTGCCCTCGCAATTGCTCAATATATGTACGGGATCTCACCCCTTTTTTATACGTTTCAAATTCTTCTTTGGATACAGGCTTATTATTGATGTGATATTCCTTATTTCGAAGATTGCAGCACATGATACAATTTTTGCACCCGATACAATTCTTCAAAAAATAACTATCAGAACAGTTAGAACAATCCTGCAAGAAATAGCAGTTGTAACAGTTGTCGGTGTCTACGCAGCCATATAGGAGCTCTCCTTTTCTGAATCTGTAGCAGTCCATGGAGCTTATGCCCTCATGCGCACTATAACTGTAATAACAGTCCTCATTTTGATCTGAATCAAAAATAAGATAACAGTTTTTGTTTTTCCCAGCGTAATTTGTATAGTCGGAATTCTCATCATATTGATATCCGCGTTGAAGTGCAGGGCGTGGAACTTCTAGCCAAAGCTCTTTAAATTGCTCAAAGAAAGGGCGATTAAAATCAAAATCTCTTCCGTAATCACACGGGTCCCAGGCGTCACTAAACCAAGCTTCCATATCATAAACTTTGAAAGGAGAATCAGGATGAAAATTTGAAATAATTTCTTTTCCCGTAAGGTCACATTTCTTTTTATAGAGATAAAGTTGATTTCCTTGAGCAAGCCGTCTCTGCTGTCTGCAATTATGACAAAGTGTCGGCCGCGGGACCCCGATTTTATCGTAAAAAGCTTGATCTCGATCGGTTATGTGAAATTCAACCGTACACCTTCGGCATTCTCTAGTTTCGATGATCTGTTCCATGGGAATTTTTAAGTTCAATAATGTTGTACCTTTTTCATTTTAAGACTTCAAGCTAGATGAAGCCGCCCATCTATCATTACTTTAAAACGCAATGGATTGATAAGCTCTCTCAGTTTTTCACGCAAGGCCCTTCGTCTTTCTACTACCATTCTGAAAATAGGAGGTGTGAGATGTCTTTGTAGTAATGCGCGTGGTCCATCAATGCGGTTTCTTAAAAAACAGTATTCTCTGGTAGCTTCTTCCGTATCTTCGGGCAATTTACTCCAAAGCATGAAAAGTAAATGCAAAATTTCTGCATCGGTAGGTAATACTTCTGGAGTAAATCCGCTTGGAAATGGATATTCTTGGGTCATATTTCTTGAATTAAGAATTAAAACCGAAGTTTTAGCGAGACTTACGAATCTCGAGAAGTTTTATTGAGACTTACCAATCTCAAGTATTATCTTTTATTAATTATCTTAATTCTCACTTCCCCCCCCATTTCTATTCACTAGAGCCTTTAAGAGGTTCTTCTACAGCCTTTCTTATCATTTCAATTGCCTGAATTGGAGCTTCTTTCAGAAGTTCGTCGGCACGTTCCTGACTAATCATGCCCTTACTCACCGCGGCCTCCGCCTCTTCATGCGCCAGTGCGTTGTTGCCTAGCCAGCAGAGGAGAGTCCCCACTTCAGTTGTTGAGAAAAACACCTTTGGCCCTGGGGCATCTATAGATTCACAATCCTCAGGTAGCCAGCCTCTACCTCGCTGTTCAGTGATTTTTTCATTAGCATTTCTTTTTAAGGCCTCTGCCGCCCTTGCAGCATTTTCGAGGAATTCCTGTTCAAATTCAATTTGACTCATTTTATTGAAATTAATTTTTTCAAAGTATCACGCTCGAATTATGCCATAAAAAGGGTGTTTTTGCAAAATTACCCCACCGACTCCAAATAACATTTTTCGCAGAAGACTTTTCTAGGGTCGTCAATATTATACACGCTACGTAGCTCAGTTCCACATTGAGTACAACTTCTATCATGCAATGACCTGCTAGTCCTGAATTTCATTCGTTCACACTGACGGGCTTCTGGGCAAGTCCTTGGAATTGGAAGCCCCATTTGTCGGTAGAATTTCAGCTCCTGAGGAATGATTTTAAAATTCTTGCCCGTAGCTTCACATGTCAGCACTTGGGTTAAAATTTCATCAGTCACCTCTGTGATGTCATTAGGAATTGTATATAGCTGAGGAATAACATTTTTCACAACTTCCTCTTTCCATTTGTAACCCTGGGCGATCGCTTCTTCCTTTGAAAGTGGGAAGAAATCTATTGCGTTACTTTCATTGTAAGCGAATGGTGAGATCGAGCCTGGAAAGAATTCTCCGAACAGCCACGCGTCAGCGTGGCCTTCCCCCTGTATCGGCTTTCGCATATGCTCTATAATTTTCGGTAACAAAGCTTCGTATTCCTCCTTCGTATATTGCTTGTTCAAAATACAATACTGTTTTTGTTTTAACCCGATGCAGCCGAAACAATCTCGGCAGTTGTTCATACAAGAGTCACAATAAGTCAGGTCAGAGCCTGAGTAAGAATTTACATTAAATCGAGAATTAAATGGCATCGGTACACATTCGCAGGTCTCGTAACCGAGCTCTCCTTGGACGTACGAGCAGTCCATGCAATCTTTGTCATCAAACCCTCCTTGGACATATTTACAGTCCTTAGAGTTTAAGATTTCGAAACATTCCTCACAATTCATGGTGTCGGTGAGGAAGTTCCCAGTAGAATTATCTATGCGACCATTTCGACGCATGTAGAGATGTACAGCCCCTTTCATTATTTCCAGGAATTGAGCTTTGAAAGAGCTAAAGTTATGGTGCGAGCTAATCGGATACTGCGTCCTAAATTTCTCATACTCTTCCTTGGAATACTGCACATTTTGAATGCAATACTGCTTGCCCCGGAGCCCCGTACACATGAAACAATCCGAACAATTTTTGCAATCCATGATGAATGCAGAGTCCCGACAGGTCGAAGACTGGATCGCAAATATACAATTATAGAGGTTGTTCGAAAATATCGATTCATATGTAAGTTCACACTTTTGAATGATCAAATTGTCCATGCAGTCATTCGAATAAAGCGTCCAAATTCCATAATAACAATCCCGATTATAGTCGCTCGAGAATAGCAGATAACAGTCTTTCAAATTCGAAACACAGTTGGTGTATTCGCTGTTTTCATTTCGCTCCTGTATCAAATTCATCCTAGGAACTTTATTCATCAGCTCCTCAAATTGCTCAAAGAACGGTCTCTCGAAATCAAACTCCTGGCCATAGTCCATGGCATCCCATTTATCGCCCCACCAGTATGAAATTTCATAGACTGGAAACGGAGCATTCTCGTCATACATCGACAAAATAGCTTTGTCCGTTGCGCTACATTTACGAGTATAAAGATTTCTCTCGGCTCGAAATGCAAGTCTACGTTTGTACCGACATTCCGGGCAGAGGGTTGGCTCTGGCACATCCATCTTTTCATAGAACTTTTTATCACTTTCCGTGATGTTAAACTCAGCCGGACATTTCGCACATTTTTTGGCGTGCAGGGTATTCATTTTGTGGTGGTTAAATGAATTATTTTACTCAAGGGTATATACTATACCTTTATCAAATTTTTTCAAGAATCAAAATATAGATACATTAAAAGGATTGCTTACGCAAGCCATATTATGATATACTAAGCCTGTCAATAATTTTCTGACAACACGCGATGCGTGCAAAGCACTTGCATTGCGAAATAAAAATGCGAAGCAATCCATATCATGTTAACAAATCTTCTAAAAACCTGCGGCCTAAACCAAAGTGAACAATCGGTTCTCTTGCATCTTCTTAAACGCGGCTCGACAACCGCAAGCCTGATCTCAAAAGCCACTGAACTGAAGCGTCCAACTGTGTATGCAATTCTCGAAAATCTTCTCGCCAGAAATCTAATCGTTAAGCAAAAGAAAAAAGAAACCACGTACTTCTCCCCTCTTTCACCAGACATGATTTCAAAAGTCTTAACTCATCATGCAGAGCGTAAATTTGAAGAAGTGAAAACGGCAAGTCATCTTCTCGAAACACATCTCAATGATTTAGCATTTAAATCAGATCAAGACTTCGGAGTTTTTGATATTCGATCTATGGATTCAATTGATTCTGTTTACGCTCAGCTTGAGACTGCACTTGGTGGTGGTGATTACTGCTCTATCTTCAATCCAGGTATTGTTTTCCATTCAGAAAGCTTAAAGAAGATCGCCCTAGGGCATTTAAATGAAGCTGCAAAAACTAAGCCCCATATACGCGATATAGTTGTCGATAGTCCCGAATCAGATTGGTTTATCAAAAACGCCAATAATCCAAATCATCAATTCAAAAAGATTCCAGCGGACAAAAAGATTCTCTCTGACATGATATTCATGGGCGGCTCTGTCTACCTACTCCACTACGATCCCCACAAAGAAGTCGCCATCAAAATTACTCAGCCCGATTACTACGCTTCAATGATGACAGTATTTGAAATGCTTTGGGGGCAACTCTAAGCAAAAACCCAGGACCTTTATGGCCCCGGGTTTTTAAGATCGATCAATTTTATTTTCTGGGTAAATTATTGAGCCTGTTTTTTTATTTTTTTGTTGTCTTCTTTTTGATTGTTTTTTTAACAGGTTTTTTTGTTGGAACTTTTTTATTAGTTTTTTTAATAGCAGTTTTCTTAATAGGTGCAGTTGCGACTTTTTTCGCAATAGGTGCGGTCACGGTTTTCATGCCACATGACATTTTTTTCATCTCTTTCATAAAATATACGGCTCCTGCAATTGCAACGGCTCCAGCGATCAAAAGACTCCAGTATTCTGTCCCCAAATAAGTAAACCACTTAATGAAGAAGAGGATTGCAAAGAAAATTCCGATTGCATGAATGCGGAAGCATAGGTGTTTTTTCATAGCGAAAAATCCAACCACGGCAAATACAATCAAAGTAATTACTAGATAAAAATAAGAAGGGATTACAAACACCCCTTCAACCATTCTTGGGATAAATCCGTTAGTAGCATAATTCTGAACATTCAAGTAGATGTTGTAGTCTCCGAGTATATCTACAGTCCCAATAGTGTCTCCAGATAGCGATCCAGAGAGTAGTCCGTAATTCATCAATACAAATGCAGTACGATACACAACGGCATTTATTCTCTTGCATCCATCTTTTAGACGGCAAGTGAGCTTTGGCATGAGAAAAGCGATAAGTCCAAAAACTATAGTCGCAAAAGCTACTGATTCAACTCCGAGGAAAAAATCCGCATTGAGCCCAGAGTATAAACTAAGAGGGCTGATGTCCCACATCCCAAGCACTGAGGCTGACATTATAATGGCGAGAACGATCAATGTCTTTGTCTCAGAAAGACGTCCAATGGCAAAAAATACAGCTGTAGCGATCAGGAGTAGTAGCTGAAGATTGGTGATGTAGCCAGCCATTGCACTAGCTATAAAAGCAGCTCCAAATAGAAGCGCAAAAAATGCCGCAAGAGTCCAGCATCTGCAGGCTTGTTTTTTGAGTCCGATTCCAAGTGTTGCTAGAGCCACTCCAAGTAACACAAATATCTCTGATCCTGGAACTAGCGTGATAATCCCCATGCACAAAAGGCCGATCCCAAGTATCATGAGGAGGTTAAGAGAGATTTTCATAAGTCTTAAAAATTAGAAAAATAATTTTTTAATAGAAACACTCTAGAATTTGATAGCACATTTCTTTTCATTTGAAAAATAAAATTCCTTTATCAAGTTTTGCTTTTCTTGCGATGCTTCTTTTGCTCGTAGCGAACACTCATGGCAAAAACAATAAGTACGGCCAAAAACATAGAAAGTAGCCAGTTTAAAACAACTATCATAAGGTCAGGGCTCCGGACAATCGCCCAAGAAATAAAGTCAAACAGGGTAAGATTAACCATTACAATGATCGCTACATACCAAGGCTCAAAATAGTGAATAAACTCAAAATACAAGAAGAACGCAAGTCCAAAAACAAGGATGTCTACATCCAAAAAGAATCTAGAAAAAAAGAAGATCGAATTCCATGGGGCTGGAAGAAAATTCCCCCCAGCTTCGGCGACTCCCCAGCTCAAAAAAGTGAAGGCAGAAACAATGAAAACATGGAGTAAAATTTTCAAAAGCAAACTCACTTTGGGATTTTTCTCTTTCTTAGTTTTTTTCTTGGTTTGGGTTTTCGCAAGTTTTTTCTTGGAGCTCATTTAGGCGTTTCATTAGGGTGCTCAAACATATCATAGGTAGGGTCTCAAAAAAAGGGCCGCTTTGCAAGCGGCCCTTTCCTAAAAACTTAAACGAACTTTAATTCCCCAATGATTCTTCTAAAATTTCCTCTGTGTCGAAGTCAAATGATTCAACGACTATGTCAGCCACTTCACCACGATTTGCGCTTTCACCTCCTCGGAAGTATCTGAGGCCATCTTCCATGACCCCTCTTATAATCCCAAAGAAATAAGCATACTTCACATGCGGTCTGTACCATGCGTCTCGCTCAACGTCCGCAAAAGGAAGTACAAATCCTTTAGGGACATCTTCTAGATTCGCGCCAGCTGCAAGAAGTAAGATCTTCAGAGCCTCTGCACGATTTACTTCATCATGAGGTCTGAACCGTATCTTTGCATCGATAAGTCCAACTTCCTTTGCAGCCATCAAATAAGGAGCAAACCAGTCAGTCCCCATTACATCGCTAAACCCAAGTTCAGATCTAGTGACATCTAGCGGAACAGGAAGCTCCATAGCACTTGCAGCAATCTTCACAAGTTCTGCTCTACTCACAAACTTATCAGGATAGAAGTTCCCATCAGAATATCCTTTTAGAATTCCACGACTTGCAAGGTTGTAAATTGCATCATAATAAAGGCTGTTTTCAATATCTTCGAGATTAACTTCGAATGTTTTAAATGGTGGGACAAGGTGGGTTATAGTCCCCTCTTCTTCATTAACTTCAAGTAGGGCTCCTGATTCAATTTCTTCTAAAATTTCCTCTTCAAATTCTGAAAATTCTGAATCATCAACTTCCTCCCCCCCATCAACCGCCGCCCAGAAATCATCCTCGCCTTCATCATCATCTCTAGCAAGTAAGCTTTCAACATAGCCACCAACTCCTCTTTGTCGTCCCATGCTAGAAGATGAAGAGCTCTTTGAAATTACAGTTGTGAATACCGTGAAGTGATCTACTGTAGAAGAAAGAGTTACCTTATAGTCATTGAAGGAAGCGCTTCCTTGGATTGCCTCTACAAGGTCATCACAAGAATCAGTTACGAAGGAGTCTTCTGCTTCTTCTTGATACTGACAATTTCTTGTCGTTGGTAGTGTTGCAGAGCTTCCAGAATCGGCGTCATAATAAGCATTTTGCATTTCTGTTAAGTCATCAATTTCCATGTAGCCTCCATCAATAAATTCATCGATATCTGATTTTTCAAAAGTCATAATCAGATCCATGTCTTTCGAAGAAGATGTTACGGCAGTGTCGGTGGAAAGATTTGTAGCGGTTACATTTACTGCGGCAAGAGTTTGGGCAGTAGAACTTTCAGGAGGTGCAGCAGAAGAGACGGATACATTACCATTTGCAGAGCTCGTTGCTAGAGCTCCGGTTGGAATATCCATTTGGAATGATTCGAATGCTGCATTGTCATCAACGACCTTCACCGTACCACCGGTGGATAGATCCATAGCAGAGGTTTGACTATCAAACGGTTGTGCATATGGAATAGAAGTGTCTGCATCAACCGTTATTCCAGTGTCTCCGGCACTCAACCCGTTCTCAGCCCCTTGGTAACCAGTAGGAGTATTAGCAGAGACCGTACAGGTTGTGCCAGTTGGGACAGGGATAGAGAAAGTTCCATCAGATTCAGAGAATTCTTCTATACGACTTCCATCGTTACAGTTAGCAAATATGAATGAATTCCCGACAGCTACTGTAGACACTTCAACAGTACCAGTTATTTGAGAATCAGCACTCTTTACAATAAGGGTTTTAGTAGAACCGGCTTCGGTTATAGCTACATTGCTAGCAGATCCCGCAGTATATCCCTCTGCAAACGCACGAAGATTATAACCAGTTCCGGTCGCTACACTAATTACAGCTTCACCACTAGAGTCGGTTTCTTCATATGAATGTCGTCCATTTCCAAATATTTCTACATGAGCATTTGGAATTAGATTTTCATCGCTATCTTGTACGGTAACGGTGACCTCTCCAAAGGTACTTGCACTCAAATCAAAAGTTAATGCTGTATCGTCATTTATAACCACTTGCCCCTCATTGTCTAGCTCACTTGGAAGGAAATTCCCAAGCCTGTCGATAAATGCATCTACATAGTAAGTCCCACTAGGAAGCTTAACCGTGTAGGTTCCGTCTCCACTATCAATAGGTCTTCCAGCGAAACTATTATTCACTGGATCGTAAAGATTGATGAATCCGAAGCTGACACCAAGACTATCCATTCCAGTTACAGTTGCGGTGACAGTATTAAGGTCTCCAGGAGAGATGGAGTCATTGTCCCAATCCACAGAAGAAATATCTATGTTACTGATAGATGGGAACGCTCCATAATCTGAATGATCGTAAAACAATCGGAGCCTTGTATTTGCACTATTTTTTCTGATCTTCATATCAAATTCACCACTGCTTGCCGTACCACTGCTATCTGTCAGTGTAAATTGCATATTCCCAGTAGGTATTTGTGTGGAAGTATTGTACTCCTCTACAAACACATTAAATCCTTCAGCAGGGGCTCCATCTACAGTGATTTTTCCAGAGATAGTCCCAAAACTTGCTGCACTCAAAGAGAAGTTTTGATCAGTTATATCTTCATCTATAACGTCAAAACTTACTTGTCCAATATATCCGTGTTCAAATGAATGAGCATCTCCGGTCCAAGATCCTTCTGATACAAATGCCGTCCATCCATCTCCATCACCTCTGTCATCCGCCCAAGCTCTGTTTCCTTCGTCTCCACGGAACTCCACAAAACACTGAACTGGAGAATTGTCCACGAGACATTTACCAGATGCAGTGTAGTCAGCTTTTGGAATCTTAATTATAAACTCAGCAGCAGATGGATTCTGTACTCCACCTGTTAAACTCGCCTTCTTTTCTTTCTCTTGCCCAAAGGCATGAATCATAACATTGTATGATTGATCATCCATAACATTCAGAGAGAATGTCCCATCGGAATTTGTTGTCGTATGAACTCCTCCAAACCCGAAGTAACCATCGTCAAAATCTTTGGTTTCTTCACGTACAAATGCATCCACAAATACATTTGAAAGTGGATTTCCATTCGCATCGACCACTTTTCCTTGAATAGTTTGATCGGGCGCATCTACGGCCCAGTTGATTGTCGTATTCTCGGTTATATTTCTATCTTGCCCTCTCGGAGGCGCAAAAGTTGATTCCATAGCATTATCATGGAACATAGCATCCTTGTTGAATCCTGGTGCCAAGTTAAAGAAGTAGAATCCATCATTAACTTCCAGAGAGTAAGCTGTAGCGCCTCCCCCCATTGTGATCTGATTTTTCACCATTCCATCAGGTCCAGATGCAATTACATCTATTAGGGTTCCTGAAGGAGCTCCCGAGACAGTCCCGCTTACGGTATTAGTCCCTCGCTTGAAAGTTCTAGTCACAGTATGCGATGATTCCGAATTCGTAATTTCAACTCGTTCTTGTTTAAAGAATTCAAAAAATCCATCTGGAGCTTCGACCATTACTTCATAGGTTCCATTTGGGAGATTGTTGAAAGTTGCATCACAATCATCTCTTTGCCAGTATTGCCAGTTAAATACTTCACACTTAGATTGAGAGGTGATATTAGTATTTGATTCATTCTTAATAGTGAAATCAATTTCTCCGCTACCACCTTCCATTAACCAAATTGGCTCAGATTTACCGACCTCTTCAACCAATCGCCCAGTATCATCACGTATTTCAATATCGACTCTGTTTCCTTCAGAGCTTGTTGCAGTGAAATCAACATTCGAAGCGGTTGAACCATTTGTAATCCCATCCAGTACAAAATCTAAATAAGTTGGTCCAATGAGCGCACCCGAATCCCCAGAACTGTCGCCATCAACATCCACAGAGAGCGTGAGATCTAGCCCAATCGAAGGCTTGAAAGTTACATTGCTTATAGTGACGATAGCACTAGGATAAGTAGTGTCATCTAATTCACCTCCATCAGGTCCATTGATGTCATCGTTCGTTTGATCTGTAGCAATAGAGGCAGAGCTGAGTACGGTTCCAGCAGGCCAGTTTTTAATTCTTATTTTGTCGCCATGACTGATTTCTTGAGTTATCGGCATACCAATCATATATTTAGTTTCTGCGCCAGTTAGTTTAATAATTGGGTCTACAAAAATCGGAGTGTAGAACATTGATCCTTTGTCATCGGCACGGTTTTCATAATTATCAGAATCAAACATTCCGAATTCTCCAAAATTCCAGTCTTCTTCAGAAACCGTGTGATCATCTCCTTGGAATCCATCTTGAAAAAATTGATCAGATCCATGCCCTCCAAAGGTAGTCATAACATCTTCTTCAAGAGGGGTTGTACTTGGAGCCTGTCCATTACGGAATTCCATATTGGATCCGAGTGTTACTCTACAAGTATCGCCAGCAGTAAGTTGCACATTACGCACTTCTACCATGTCATAATGCACTTCTATATTATCGTTATCAATTGGAATATTACCCCCTTGATTACAGGCGACTGTAAAGTTGTTGGAAGTAACGCTAGATTCTATAGGATTCATAGAAAGTCCGAATTCCAAACGATTTTCTTCTAGACGAGCCCACCTAATTTCAGGAGTGCTACTGTCTGCAGTTCCAGTCGTAAAAGATGGAGTTCTGCTAGCAACCGCTAGAGCATTCCCATAAATATCAGCAGCACTAGCATTCAATGTGAAAGTATAAGAAGTGCTCGCATCCGGAGCCTCAGTCGCTCTAAATATTAGAGACTGTGAACCACTATCATATTCCCATGCACCTGCAAGATCAGGGCTGATAGAAATATTAGAAGAAGTTAAGGTTGAAGGATTCATCCCTCTATTGAACTGAAATACAAAGTCTTCATATGGTGGCGTCCCATTCTGAGGCGAATAAACTATCGTTGGTGCAGAAGTAATATTGTTAGTGTTGGTTTTAAATCCAACTACCATTTCACGATCAAGTGCTCGCCCTAGATCATCTTTAACTCCAGTTCCGAATACTAGCTCATATTCAGTTTCTGATGACAGTGAAGAGCCCGGAGTCACCACTACAGTCTCCGCTCTAGAGATATAATCAGCTGTCACAGCGATTGTATTACTAGGCGTGTCGGTCTCACGCAGAGTTATATTAGAAGAACTGAGAGTGGTTTGATCTAGCGGTGCAGAAAATCTTACGGCCATTTTCTGAACATTCGGTCCAACTACGGTCCCAAATCCAGGATAAGCAGATTCTATAAATATTCCATCTACGAAATCAAAAATCATATCTGCGTCAAATCCATCACTAAATGAAAATGGAGATGAAGAAGTCATGATACAGGTTCTATTAGGGTTGTCCTGATTCGCATCATCACATGTATTAACATGAAAACGATAAGAGTCGTAAGAGTCTATAAAATTAAACTCATTCCCCCCCTGGCTTATCGTGCTTTCACTATCCCAATTAATATCCATTTGGATTTCTTGAGACAATGAAGCTACATATTGAGATGCATCAAATGTTACTTGGCCAGAAGAGCTCTGTTCTCCAGTTAAAGTCAGCGATCCAGCATAATTAAGAGGCTGAGCACTTGGGGTAGCAGCTAAATTTGATTTCAAAAGATAGGCATCTATTCCTCGAACATCTCCGGTATCGTCAGGGGAGTACTCCCATGTAAATACAAGATCTTCAGAGTTAACAAAAGAATCAGTGCTATCGGTTCCACTTTTCATTATATTCCCAGCCATAGGTACCGGTGATACATCCAAAATTTCAACAGGACTTATCGAAAGAGGTCTGTTATTTGCAGCCTTGATAGAAGTCTGAAAATTCATATTGGCACCTACGACATCATTCCCACCATTATTGGCAGTTAATCGAATTACCATCATGTCGTCAGACGGCCAATAAATATAATTGCTACTAATTGATCCAGAGGAAACGCCAATAGAATTAGATAAAGTACCATAATCAAAACTGTCCTGCCTCATCCTTTTATCAAAAAATATTGCAATTTCATCACCTCTGCTCTCAGCTTTGCCATCACCATCTTTGTCTGTATGTAGGTACACCATTAGTACGTCTGGAGAATCGGTATCTAACGCAATAGGTTCAAAAGGGTACATGTCGGTAGCCGCACTTGGGAAATTCACCATAATTTCATCACCGTTCGCAACTGTAGGGCTCGATCCAAGCGTAATAGTTACCGTATCATTTGAATTAACAACCGAACTGGTAGCGACGCTAGCTCCAGCCCCCCAAGTATGCTGTGAGTCACCAAATGCATAGAAAAGACCATCTGCCGAAGTCCCACTTGGCACATTCATGGATTGATTAAATGTGAATGCGACAGTAGCTCCTGAAGTTAAAGAAGCAGAGCTGGGAATCACCCTCACTACCTCTGGCTCATAAGCATCTACGAAGAAAGACGCCTCTACTGGTGTAAACGTATTTGCAAAATTCAGATCCATATCAGTTAATCCCACAGTTAAGTCTTCTTCATTAGGCGCGAATTCGTTGATATTTGCAGCTATAAAATATATATCCCCAGTTTCTAGAGGTCCCATGCCAGGAGAAGCCCATGTCGCAGTAGCTTCCCCAGATGCGACAGTATAAGTTATTGGACTAGATGACGGTACGATTATATCGGAAGGGTCAACTTCATCATTACTATTCTGGTCCTTGATAACAACAAGGTTCGAATAAGAGCTCTTTGCTCCATCGAGAAATAAATCAGAAGTTACCTCCCCATTGGTAAATAAACTACTTACATCACCTGCCGTATTCGAAAAAGTAAAATCTATATCAGTTAACGTGGCTTCGTCAGGTAATCCTGACTTAAATTCCAATGCAAAAAGAATTTTCATTTCTCCAGAATGAACTTGGTTGCCAAACATATTTCGAGTGGCATCATAAACTGTCAAAACCGACTGTTCAGAAGCCAAAGATTCAGCGGTAAGCAAGCTGCTTTGAAGATTTCTAGCATCTTGAATGTATAGCGAATTCAGTGAGAACATCCCAAGTGCTAGGACGAACACACCTGTAACAGCTTTAGCCCATCTGGGCCGAAGCTTAGAGAGAAAGCCTAATTTTCCCATTTTATTTTTGTTTTAGGTTTTAATTTTTGTAATTAAAAGTTGGTAGTTTTTTTATTTTTTTCGGATGATGGAACATCCATTAAAGAAACTTACTCTAGTGTAATGAAAATTGCAAATTTAAATACTCAAAAACCGCTCAAATCTAAGCCAAAAATCAAGGATTTGTTTAAGACTATCTAAGCTTCTATTTTTTCTTACAACTATCTTTACAGCAACAATTAGAAAACTTGTTGTAAAGCCACGCAAAGATATAAAGGCCGATAAACGCGTCTAGGAAGCCATATGCAAGCCCAAGGAATGCTCCAGAAATATCCAATCCATATCCAGGATATACATCAGTTATAAATTGGAAAAAAGACAATCCGTAGCCTGGTACATACATTCCAAGAAAAGTTAGAATAAACAGTCCAAGTCCCCAGATAATACCCCCAGAAAGTGCAAGAGCTTTTGGATTAAGCATAGTAAAAAGGTTTAAGAAATAAAAAAATTAGAACTAATCAAACTATAAACATCTTACATCCTAGCAAAATCCGGCAGAGAACGTAAGACCTCTTCGGCCCGCCCCTTGTCACCAACGATATAAAAGTAAACCTGGTAAAGTGCTTTGTAGGCATCGGCGAGATCTGGGTTGAGCTCTATCGCCTTATAATATTCTTGAATTGCAAGTTCCACATATTCCGAATTAAAGGGCTTTTCAGCCTCTGTCTCATTCTCGCCTATTTCTTCGTCATCCATCAACTCTGCCCCCAAGACCTCGTGATCATGCCCTTCATGAGTTTCCTCATCGCAACTTTCATCCCCAACTCCGGTTATGTACCCCTCTCCAACCTCACTCAGATTCATATATGCATTTGCTAAATTATAATGCACATACGCAAATTCTGGCATCAGCTCTATCGTTTTTTTATAATAAACGACCGCTTGCTGAATATTCCCTTTCAGGAAATGAGCCACTCCGAGTTCATGATTTATTCGAGGAGAATTTTCATTGTATTTTATTTCATTTTTATAAAATTCGAGGACGTCCACCCAATCTCTGTTTCGATCGGTGGTGCGTGCTCCAAGTACAAAAACCAAAATCATACCTCCAATACAAATAGCCTTAGCACTTTTCTCGGACCAAAATTTCTGAATACAAAATCCCAGAAGAATCAAAATTCCAATAATTGGCAGATATAAAAATCGTTCCGCATAAACAGTATTCAAAGGCACAAGCCCCATCACAGGAATTAGCTCTCCAAAAAACCAAAGAAAACTCAACGCCCCGACTCGCATTTCCCTATTCTTTTCCCCAATTTTTTTGCCTCCAAAAAACTTCCACATACCAAGCCCTCCCCATCCCAAAATCACAAGAACGCCAAAAATCCCACCCCCACTCCAGAGTGTCATCACCGGCCCAACTTCTTTTATAAAATGCAATTTCAAAGGAAACACAATAAGTAAAAAGTATTCCCACAAAACAGATGCAAAAGTCATAAGTCTCACAAAAACACTGCCAGTGTATTCATTTTCCAGGCTAGAAAGCCCAGCAAGAAGCCCCTCATCAGAAAAATTCAAAACAGTAAATCTCAAAATTAAATACACAGCTGCCACTCCAATTAACACAAGAAGCCCTTTCCATTTTCCGTTATTCCCCCTACACAACATTGTCGCTCCAGCCAACGGAAGCAATGCCAAGGCTGACTCTTTTGAGAAAAGTCCAAGTACAAACACAATTCCCAAAACCAAATACATAGAAGGCTCAATTTTTTTATTAGTAAAAATCAATAGCCCCAGAAGTACAAATGTCGCACTCAAAACATCTGGTAATCCAGCAATATAACTCACGGATTCAACCTGTACAGGATGCACCAAAAACAGCATTGCTAGCAGCATTCCAATCGCCCTCTTGAATCCAAATCTCCCCAATAAAAGAAACACCAAAAACGAATTCAACACATGAATCAAAATATTCAAAATATGATACGCGCCATGATCTAATTCAAAAACGCTATACATCACAGCATGCACCACAGTCGTCACCGGCCTATACACATTCCCATCGAACGAACTCCCTTCCAGCCGATCACTCACAAACCAATCCGACATATTATCGAACGATTGAATCGACTCATTATTCACAATCAACGAAAAATCATCCAAAATAAAAGGCCCCTTCACCACATTCCCAAAAAACAAAAAACCAATTATAAAAAGGATTACAAAAACTCCAAATTTATGCCGAAAAAGACTATTTAATACATTCATATTATAAATATAAAATCCGCTTCAAACTACACTTCAACTCAACCAATTTCAATATACAAAATCCGCTAAAATTGACAAGTGTCCTCATGACATGTTAATAATTCCCTCCATTAATCATATTTCAATGCCTTTAGAAGAACTAAGACAAGATAGAACGGAGCTTGTCCAAAGCGAACAAATAACAGAGCATGGGGAAATATTACAAGACGACAGTCAGTTAGTCCGTATACCTGATTGTGAAGGCTCTTCACGTGATTGGCCCATCGAAATGTTTGTAGAAAACCCAGATCAGCCAAGGCGGGTATTTGATGAGTCTAAAATGGCTCAACTAACTGAATTTATTGATGAAGATGGACAAACGGTTCCAATAATAGCGGTCCCATTATTGGTTGATGCAACTACAGGTGAGATTCGATTTTTGGTAGTAGATGGGGCCCGTCGTCTAAGGGCATGTCAAAGACTCGAATATAAGGTTATTAATGCCAAAATAGTATATCATTCAACGACACGGGATGTTTTTATAGGATCTTTAATTCTAAATATCTCTCAAGAGGATCTTAATCCAATCGAATTAGCTACAGCATATGCGGAATTGGTTGAATTAGCGACGCCAGAACATGGAGGAAAGGCAGCTAAAGTTATAGCTAAACGAATTGGAATAGGTGCTAGTGTATTATATAAATATTTGCAAATGTTGGATTTTCCGGATGCAATTCAGGAAGTAATTGTATCTGGCATAATCACTCTTTC
>JABINC010000031.1 GCA_018697675.1 Candidatus Peregrinibacteria bacterium | reverse complement strand
TACGGTTGGAATTAACGAAAAGATTATTCAAAATTATATTAAGCAGCAGGGTGAAGAAGATGCGGGGCAAGCGCAGCTTGAATTGTAGCGTAGCTACGGCGAAGCCAGAAAACCCCGATCGTAAGCTCGGGGTTCTTTATAAAATTTCTAAAAAATTGATTGTCTTTTCTGAGGTGATTTTTGTCGAAAAATTCATTTGTTTTTATTGGCAATGCTCTACTTGTTTTTACTGAGAAAACTTTAGTTGAAAAGACCTTTCCTAATTCCTTCATTTTTGCTTTACTTCTGGGGCAAATAAGGCCTCAAGTAAGTAAAGGTTTAGGTGATATGATAAAGTTTAAGTGATATGATAAGGCTTAGGTGATATGGCCTGGAATGATAATTGAGGCAAGAGAGTAATAATGACATTATAAAATTCATATGTTTACAGGGATTATAAAAGACGTTGGTACTATAAAAAATCTTAAATCTGGAGAAGATGGGTCGACTTTGATCGTTGTGCAATCGAATTTGGTCAATGGTGCTATAGAAGGTGCAAGTATTGCGGTGAATGGAGTATGTCTAACGGTTGTTTCTTTTGATGATGCGTCGTTTGCATTTCAAGTTATTCCTGAGACGTTGAATGTCACGAATTTGGGGTCTTTCAAAGTAGGAGATAAGGTGAATCTCGAACCATCGCTTAAGTTGCAGGACGGTATTGATGGGCATTTGGTTTCTGGGCATGTGGATTGTGTTGGAGGGATTCTGGAAGTTGGAGTTGTTGAAGATGGAGGGAGTCGAAAAGATGAGGGTGTGCGTTTGCGAATTAAATACCCAAAGGAAATAGATCAATTTATTGTCTACAAAGGCTCGATAGCTGTGAATGGGGTCAGTCTTACGATTGCAAAGGTTGAAAATGCCTGTTTTGAAATAGCTCTCATCGAACACACCTTGAAAAATAGCAATCTTGGGATCTTGGAATCTGGTGATAAAGTCAATCTGGAAGTGGATATGATGGCGCGGTATGTATTGAAGTTGTTGGGAAAGGATGGTAAATGATTATTTGTCTATTTAAAATATAAGTTTTAAAAAATATGCATGAAGGAGTGATAAAATCATTGGAAGGGAAGATTAAATATTCTGGAGGGAGAATTGGGATTGTGGTTTCAAAATTTAATTCTGATATTACTGGGAATTTGCTTGAAGGTACTCTTTTTGGGCTAAAAAAATATGGTGTACCGGAAGATATGGTGAAAGTTGTGAAGGTGCCTGGGGCATTTGAGATTCCGCTGGCTACTCAGAAATTGTTGCGTGGAGAGATTGGAGGGAGTGATATTGTCATTACTCTTGGGGTTATTGTCAAAGGAGAAACGGCTCATTATGAATACGTTTGCAAGGAGTGTGCCGATGGAATTATGCAGGTGCAGCTTACGGAAAATAAGCCTGTGATTTTTGAAGTTTTGATGGTTGAGAATGTAGAGTTGGCGGAGGCGAGAGCTGTGGTGCCTGATTGGCACAAGAACAAGGGATATGTAGCGGCTCTGAATGCGCTTGAGATGTTGGACTTATATAACAATAAAACTACTTTATAATTATATTCAAAAATGGCTCTAATAACTCTTAGAGATTTGGATCTCAATGAAAAAAAAGTTCTTATGCGTGTGGATTTTAATGTTCCTTTAACAAAGTTAAGCAAAGAGGAGCTGGGGATTGGAAAAGGGTTGGAGGCTGGAAAGGAATCGAAGGTTGTGAGAAAAATTGAAGTTCAAGATGATACTCGAATTCGGGCGGTGCTCCCTACCCTGCAATATATTCTTGAAAATGGTGCGGCGCGGATCGTTCTCATGACGCATGTTGGTCGACCAAAGGGGGAGGTTAAGCCGGAATTGTCGACAAAGGTGGTGGCGGAGAAATTGGAAGAATTATTAGGAGAAAAAGTTTGTCATGTGGAGGATTGTATTGGGGTGAATTTGGAAGATTGTGGCGAAGGAAATGAGGGGTGTTGTGGAGGTTGCGATTGTCGAGTTGTCATGTTGGAAAATGTGCGATTTCATCCTGAAGAAAAGAAAGGTGATATGGGGTTTGCACAGAAGTTGGTGGAAAATGGAGATGTGTTTATAAATGATGCGTTTGCCGTTTGTCATAGGGATCAGGCGTCAGTGACAAAAGTGGCGGAAGTTATGAAAGAGCAAGGCAAAGAAGTTGCAGCTGGGTTTCTGATTGAGAAAGAAGTTGAGATGCTCGGAGCGGTTCTAGAGAAGCCGAGGTCTCCATTTGTGATGATTGTAAGTGGTGCGAAGGTGGATACGAAAATTGGAATGATTCAGAATTTTTATGACAATGTGAATACTTTTATTCTTGGAGGTGGAATTGCTAATACTTTTTTGGCAGCAGCTGGGCATAATGTGGCGGATTCTTTGTATGAAAAGGATAAGTTGGATTTGGCTCGTGAAATCATGGTTGCATGTGAAGAAAATGTAAACGAAATCGTGATGCCTACAGATGGAGTGGTGGCTTCTGAATTGAGTGCAGGGGCGGAGGCCTTGGTGATTCCAGTTGAAGATGTTGAGGGCGATATGAGAATACTTGATCTCGGTCCAGATACGATTGAAAAATGTGTCGAAATCCTCAAAAATGCTGAAATGATTGTTTGGAATGGTCCGGTTGGGGTTTATGAATTCCCTCAGTTTATGGAAGGTACCAAATGGATTGCCGAGGCTATTGCTGCAAATGAAGATGCTACAACTGTGGTTGGTGGTGGAGATACTGTGGATGCAATCAACCGTCTTGGAATTCCGTTTGATAAATTCACTCATGTTTCCACAGGTGGAGGTTCGATGGTCGAATTTTTAGAAGGGAAAATATTGCCGGGGATACAGGTGTTGATGGATTAGTTTTGGTCAAGGAACCTCTGTAGCATAATTCTAGCAGCTTCTGCGTCGTCTTTTGAAGTGTCCATTTTTTGGCGTTTTTTCTTTCCTAGAGTTGATTTTATCTCGGATAGATTTTGTCCTGCTTCAAAAGTTGAGAAATCTTCATCGAAGAAAGAAATTAGAGGAGATGTGGGGGGGTGGTTTGAAGTGGAGGTTGTAAAATGCTCATTCAAAGCGCTTTTCAACCTCAGTGCGAATGCTTGAATCTTTGATTTCCACTCCCCTTCTTGTGATGGAAGGCCGAAGACTATGTGCTGAAAGCCTTTTTTGAGAATTAGATTTGAGAGAGTGTTGAATTGTTTTTCTAAGTCATCTTCGATGACTGTCCACGTAAAAGCCAAAGTTTGGCTCTCGTCTGAGTATGCCAAACCTGTTTTCTTGGTTCCGAGGTCGATTCCGAGAATTTTGCCGGATTTTTGATTGTGGTTTTCTGTCATACGGTCAAAAAGTTACTCTTAAGAGTGAAGAATGTACAGTTTTTTGTACGATTTGGAGATGGCTCTTACTCTTCTATTCCTTCAACAAGAATCTTGATTTCGCCTTTGTGTTTGTCGCTAAGCTTGATTGTTGCAGTGAATTCACCAGCTTCTTTGATAGCTCCTCCATCGATTGAAACAGTATCTTTGTCTAGCTCCATTTTTGCTTGTGCTTTCAAGGCTTCTAGTACGTTTTCGATAGTAATTGATCCATAAAGAGTGCCTTTTTCTGAAACTTTCTCTTTGAAAGTTAGGGTGATGTCTTGGAGTTTTGCCAAAGTCTCATCTGCTTTCGCGAGAAGTTCATCTTTTTCCTTTGTGATTTGTTCTTTTATCTCTTCGAATTTTTTGATCACATCCTTCGTTGCCAGCGTTGCAAAGCCATTTGGGAATAGGTAATTACGAAAATAACCGGGTTTTACGTTTTTTAGATCGCCAGTGTACCCTACTCCTGCGACATTTTGTGTTAGAATTACTTGCATGATTTTCAGACATTATTTTTTATTAGCTCGGGCATTATTAGTAAAAATGGCCTTAAAGTCAAGGTGAACGAGGTTATTTTATGAGGGTGATGTAAAGGCTATTTTACCTTCCATAAATGCAGCTCGTTTAGTCTATCTGTTGGATTGGCCATGTATGGAATTTTTATACCTGAGAATTGTTTGTCCACCATGTAGTAATAACTAGGAGTGTAAAGGAATACCGCAGGGGTGTCTTCTATGAAAATTTCAGCTAAGGCACCTAGCTTTGCCTCTTTTCCATCGGGGTCGAAGTCTGTACGAATTCGTTCTATAAGTGAATCGGCATTTGGATTTGCATAATTTGAGAGATTTAAGCCGTTTTTGCCCGATTGGCTAGAGTGCCAAAATGAGTATACATCTAGGTTGTATCCTAAGTTTTGACCGTATAAAAGCAAGTCATAATCACGTTTTACTATGGTGCCTTCTAGTTCTACGAGTGGTAATTGTACTACCTGCAATTGTATTCCTACTGCGCGCAGTTGCTGGCTTATGTTTTGCAAAATTTTCTGGGTAATTTCTTCAGCTTTTGAGCCTTCTTCATATAGGCGTGCAACAAGTTTTAATTCAAATATCTCACCTTCTTCATTTGCCCTTACTCCTTTTTCTTGGTCAAAGCTCCAGCCAGCATCAAATAAAGCACCCATTGCCTCTTGAACGTTGCTGCGGTTTCGCCAGTCATCTTGGTCTAATTCTAGAAGTGGGGTGTCGATAACCTTTTTGTAGCCAATTGAGTCAACGATTGGTTGTTTTTGGATTGCTTTTTTCACTCCAAGACGCGCTGTTGAGCTTTTCAAAAATAGAGAATCTGTATTTAGGAATAAGGCTGTGTATTGAGGTAGGGTGTATTCTCTTAATTTGAATCGATCATCTTTTACGGATTCTTTTAAGTAAATTGGTAGCCTTGCCATTCCATGGACTGAATGAAGGCCCTCTATCATTGTTCCAAAATTTGGATATATGTTGAATACGACTTTGTCTATATTCCCCCCTGCTTCAAAGTACTCTGCGGACCGTTTTAATCGGACTTGGGTGATCTCTCCTTCTTTACTCAAGCTATCGAATTCAAAAGGTCCGCAACCAATTGGTTTTGCATTGAATTCATGAGTTGGAAGTGAGTTTATGGCTACATCTTTTAGGATGTGATGTGGCAGCAGTCCATTGATTGTGCTTGTAAAGAAAAATGAATTAGGCGCTTTTAATATGAATTGGGCGGTTTTGTCATCTATGCGCTTGATTTCTATCTCTGCGAAAGTGTCTTTGAGTATTCTGTTTTGAAATGCTTTGTTTTGGATTACATTTTTATATGTAAATACGATGTCATTTGCGGTTACAGGAGTCCCATCATGCCATGTTATATCTGGCTTTATTTCGAATGTGTAAATGGTTTGGCTGGTGTCTAGCGTATGAGTGGCAATGCTTTCTTCGACTTTTCCAGTCTGTGGGTTGTAGCTACTCAAACTACAAAAAAGTAATCGCGAGATATCTTGATCTACGGTGTTGAAATCTGTGTACACTGGATTTAGCTTTTGAAGCCCTCCATATAACGCTTCGGTATACGTTATGGTATCTCCTTTTTGTGGCTTTAAATCATCTGGGGCAACTTTGAAATAGACCGAAGTTAGGCTTATAGCCAGTGATATACACAAAAAGACGCTAAACATTTTTTCAAAGCGGCTGTAACTTTTTATGATCTGCTTAAATTTCACGTAGAGAGGTAAAGTGAATTATCTTTGGCTTTTAGAGCTGTTTTTAAGTTGAGTTTCAGCTGATTTACAGGCCGTATTTTGCTACGAGTGAAATGGTAATTGCAAGTAATGCGAAGAGTGCAACTAGAAGTATCGTGGCGTTGTGTAATAATTTCTCAGCTCCTCTTTTTGTTGAGTGGAACTCCCCTCCTCCTCCGAATGCTGCACCTAGACCTCCTCCTTTATTTTGAAGTAGAATTGCAAGGCAAAGTAGTATTGATACGACTAGATGGATTATGATTAACGCTGCTTTCATTTACGTTTAAAATTAAATTTTATTTATTATCTTCTCACTAGCCAGTGTTCAAGCCAGTTTATGATTCCAAATACCGCACCTGCTAGGGCATAAGTGACAAGTCCTCCTTCCATAACCATAGTGAAGCCTTCGATAGCTAGTACATCGTAAACATTGGCTGTGACCCATAGAATTGCAGCGTTGATAACGATTAGGAAAAGCCCTCCTGACAAGAATATTAGAGGGAATGAAAAGACTTTCGCTACAGGTTTCAGAACCGAGTTAAGAAATCCGAGAATTGCACCTGTTAGAATGAGGAATGCAATGCCTCCTTCGTAAGTAACCTGCGGCACAACCTGTGTTACGGCATAGAATGCAAGAGTGTTTAGAATTATGCCAAGTATTAGTTTTCTAAGCATATTTTTGTGGTTTTAAAAATTTCCCTGCCATTTTAGGGGCAGAGAGTTGGAAAGTAAAGGTGACTATCATGCCTTCTTGACTCCTACAAGTATGTTCTGGCCATCGATTTCATACTCTTTCCAGAGGTCCCATGCGTCCTTGGCTTCTATCTCGTCAACTGTTGAGATGATAAGTGAATTTGTGAGGGTTTCTGAGCGGATGTAGTCCCCGAATGACTTCAGTGATCGTGTAATTTCGGTGTTTGTCAGAATGTATGTATCGATCCTGTCTGAAACCTTGTAATCAACTTCTTTTCGCATGTCTTGGATAAATCTTACGGTGTCTCTGGCGATTCCTTCAGTGGTCAATTCGTCTGTCAATTCCGTGTCGAGCCCGACGACTATTCCGCCTTCTGAGGCTACGTCTAGACCGGCCTTTCCGATATAATGGATTTCGTATTCTGTAGGTTCGAGAACGTAGTCCATAACTTGTATTTTATCGTCTTCGAGTTTTTTGAATTTTCCGGATTTTGCTTCTTGTATAATGTATTGAACATCTTTTCCATATTTTGGTCCGAGAGTTTTTCCGTCTGGTTTTACGATGATTTCTGCAATGTCGGTTGGGTTTTCCAGAATTGTGAAAGATTTCACGTTAAGTTCTTCTAGGATTATATCTTTTTCAAGATTTTCTGGATTTAGGCCTTCTGGAATTGCAACTTGTATTTCTGCAAGTGGTTGGCGAACTTTGATTCGTTTTTGCGCTCGAATTGCGTGTCCTAGAGTGACAATTTGACGTGTAAGCTCAACTTCTTGGTTGAGTTCTAGGTCGATTTTTTTAGCATCAAATTCTGGCCAGTACGAAAGATGTACAGATTCTTCCCCTGTCAGATTTGTGTAAATTTCTTCCGAAATAAATGGCATGAATGGTGCAATGATTTGGCTGATTCGGACAAGGCAGTAGTAGAGAGTTGCATAAGCCTGGTCTTTGTCAGTGTCTGATTCTGATTTCCAGAATCTTCTTCGAGATCTCCTGATGTACCAATTTGTGAGTGATTCGATAAAGTGAATAATTGGAGTTGAAGCTCTTTGGAGGTCATAATTGTCTAATTCTTCGGTAAGTTCTTTTAGAAGTTCTTCGAGTTCTGAAATAATCCAGCGATCGAGTTTATTAGTTAGGCAACTTTGTTGCCCTTCTGTTTCTTGTGTTAAAATTTGTGCTGAGTTCGAAGAATTTGGGTGCCAATTATCAATATTTGCATAAGTTATGAAGAATGAATAAGAATTCCAAAGAGGAAGTAGTATTCGGCGAACTACGTCAGCGACACCTTTTTCAGAGAATCTGAGCGGTTCAGCCCTAACGACTGGTGAATTCATGAGGTAAAATCTGAGTGCATCAGCTCCATATTCTTCGAAAATGTAGCTTGGATCTGGGTAATTCTTGAGTCGTTTACTCATTTTTTTACCATCTTCTGCCAAAATCATTCCATTTACGATCACGTTTTTGTATGGAGATTTTCCAAAAAGTCCGCATCCGAGAACCATCAATGTATAGAACCATCCACGAGTTTGATCGAGTCCTTCTGCGATAAATTCTGCAGGGAAATTCCCTTCAAATTTCTCTTTGTTTTCGAATGGATAATGTTGCTGTGCGTACGGCATAGATCCTGATTCGAACCAACAATCCAGCACTTCTGGGATACGTGTGAACGTATCTTTTTTTCCTTTGTGCGGGCCTTCTGCTACCTCTTTCTCAAATGTAATTTCATCTACGAAATGTTTGTGTAGATCTTCAACTTTTTCACCTGAAAGTTTTTCTAATTCTTCAATTGAACCAATGCAAACTGCTTCGCCCGATTCGTCCCCTATCCATACCGGCAGAGGTGCTCCCCAATATCTTGTCCTGCTTATGCACCAATCTCTGGCGTTTTCGAGCCAGTCATTGAATCGTCCATGCCCCACATGATCGGGAACCCAGTTGATTTTTGCATTTTCTTTTAACATT
>JABINC010000022.1 GCA_018697675.1 Candidatus Peregrinibacteria bacterium | reverse complement strand
CGGTAGCCGGCGGCGTGACAACGGTTTTGGATATGCCAAATAATAATCCGCCTGCTATTTCTGTGGCAGGGATAGAGGATAAACGTCGGCTTATAAATGGGAATACGCGCGTGAATTATGGGCTTTATATTGGGGCGACGCCGACGAATATAGATGAGGTGAAGAGGGCTCCGAATGTCGCAGGTGTGAAGATTTATATGGGAGCTTCTACAGGGAGTTTGCTTGTGGATAAGCATGATTTGCTTGAGGGGATTTTTGCAGCTTTGCCGGACCGATTGATCGCAGTGCACGCTGAAAATGATGCGATGATGAAAGAGAAGGCTGTTGAGTTTGAAGGGGTGAAAGGGGATACTAGTATTCATTCGAGGATTCGAAGTTGTGATTGTGCTTATGTGTCTGTGAAAGAGGCGATTCATCTTGGGAAGAAATATGGGAATCGTCTTCATATCTGTCATATGTCGTGCAGTGAGGAACTTGAAGAAGTTCGTAAATTCAAAGCGGCGGAGGCAACTGAGAAGGATCTTCGATTATCATGTGAGTCAGCTCCACATCATTTGTTTTTGAATACTTCTGATTATTCAGAGCTTGGCAATTATGGTCGGATGAATCCTCCTCTACGGCATATTACCGATAATAAAGCTCTGCTTTCTGGCTTAAAAGATGGTTCTATTGATATGGTTTCTACTGATCATGCCCCGCATACTCGAGAAGAAAAAGACAAGGATTATTGGGAGGCTCCGTCTGGAGTGCCGGGAGTGCAGACTTCGTTGCCTTTGATTTTGAATGAGGTGCATCATGGAGAGCTAAATCTTCAAGATGTGGTGCGTATTATGTCGGATGGCCCTGTACGAGTATTTGGGATTAAAAACAAAGGTAAAATTGAAGAAGGGTATGATGCTGATTTGGTCGTTGTTGATATGGATTTGGAGAAGGCGGTTCGAGATGAAGATCAATTATCAAAATGTGGCTGGAGTGCATTTAATGGGCGAACTTTGAAAGGTTGGCCAGTGATGACGTTTGTAAATGGTGTACTGGTTTATGATGGTGAGGTACGTGATAAGTTTATTGGGACGGAAGTTGAGTTTGGGTAAAGGGGGGCGCTGAAGTTGAGGCGGCTTAGAAGTTTTTTTACTTAAATTCTAATGAGTTTAATATTTCTCCGCCGCGGTGTCCTAGTGATTCGGGAATTTCGAATCGATATTTTAAATTATTGTGTTCGAGAAATATAAAAGCGTGAACGGGGTAGTTGTCGGTGAATACGTATTCTTCTTTTTCATCGTTAAATAAATTCCGAATAGATAATGTGTAACCGGAAATTCCACCTATTGGCTTGCTTTGTTGAATCGATAAATCGAGATTGTCTTTGTTGAGCTTGGCGATGTGTTCGACATACTCTTTGAGAGGTAGGTTTTCGTGAGGGGCAGTTGGTGTAAGTACGTTTATTTTTATGAGAAAATCACTTTTTTCATCCGTAATTGTGATGTCAGAGGAGGTATTTGTTTCGGCAACTGTTTCTGTTGGGAGTAGAGAAAGGGAATAATTGTATTTTTTATTTTCAAAAGAATTAGTTGATTGAATTATAGAGTTTTTTTCTTCGTTGATCTTTTTTTCGATTTCCGTTTTACATAAACTTTTTTGTAAATTCTTATCAATGAATGAAAGTGCATGTTTTTCACAAAGAGATATAGCGAGCTCTGGATTTTCCGTGTAAATGGTTGAAGCTACCTCAATTCCACATTCATATTCGAGGCCGATTACTTTTTGTTCGGTTTTTTCCGTTGCTTCTTCATGGCAAGTTTTAGCTTCTGCCGAATAAGGCCTTAACTCGTACCAATTGATGATATTATGGTATTGTGTGTTAACAATAAGGAAGGCTATTGCTAGGAGAGCGAACATGGTATTTCTAAGCGCTTTTTTTACTTTCATAATCTAAAATTAATTGGATATTGTACTTATAATGCGGACCTTATCAAAAAGTAACAAGAAAATATATTTGTTTTTTGTTGCTTTTTGATGGGGGTTTTAGTTTAATGGTTTTGACCTAGTTTTGGCCGAATCCCTCTCTAAATTTTTTAAAAAATGGCTAATCTTTCTGTAGAATTTTGTGGTGTGGAGTTTAGGAATCCATTGGTTTTGGCTTCGGGCGTGCTCGGGGTGACCGGGGATTCACTGCGATATGTGATTGAATGTGGGGCTGGAGGAGTGACGTCGAAATCAGTGTGGTTGGAGAAGCATCCTGGGCACCCAAATCCGGTTGTGATTGCAAATGAGAATTGGATGTTGAATGCTGTTGGGCTTCCGGATGGTGGGCTCGAAAAAGCTATGGATGAGCTCGGTGGGTTTATTGCGTCAGGAGAGGCTCCGCTTATTGTGAATATTGT
>JABINC010000030.1 GCA_018697675.1 Candidatus Peregrinibacteria bacterium | reverse complement strand
CTGACGACTGCCATGCAACACCTGTGTTACACCCTCGAAGGACGTATCATCTTTCGAATCAACTGCAGTAACATGTCAAGTCTAGGTAAGGTTCCTCGCTTATTATCGAATTAAACCCCATGATCCACCGCTTGTGTGGGCCCCCGTCTATTCCTTTGAGTTTTAATCTTGCGACCGTACTCCCCAGGCGGGATACTTAATGCGTTAGCTTGGGCACTGAGAGGTCAAGACCTCCCAACACCGAGTATCCATCGTTTACGGCGTGGACTACGAGGGTATCTAATCCTCTTCGCTCCCCACGCTTTCGTCCCTGAGCGTCAGAACTTTCCCAGTATGCTGCCTTCGCTTTTGGTGTTCCTCTGTATATCAACGGATTTTACCCCTACACACAGAATTCCACATACCTCTGAAAGTCTCTAGCTTGTTAGTTTTGGACACAGCCACGGAGTTGAGCCCCGTGATTTAATATCCAACTTAACATGCCGCCTGCGGACGCTTTACGCCCAATGATTCCGGATAACGCTTGCACCCTACGTATTACCGCGGCTGCTGGCACGTAGTTAGCCGGTGCTTATTCCTGGGGTACCGTCAGAATTCTTCCCCCAGAAAAGATCTTTACACCCCGAAGGGCGTCATCAATCACGCGGTGTCGCTCCATCAGGCTTTCGCCCATTGTGGAATATTCCCTACTGCTGCCTCCCGTAGGAGTATGGGCCGTGTCTCAGTCCCATTCTGGCTGATCATCCTCTCAGACCAGCTACCCGTCATAGTCTTGGTGAGCCGTTACCTCACCAACAAACTGATAGGACGCAGGCACCTCTCGAACCGAAAAATCTTTACCCTTGCGGGACCATCCGGTATTAATCCGCTTTTCAGCGGGCTATCCCTGAGTTCGAGGCAGTTACCAACGCGTTACTCAGCCGTTCGCCGCTCCCCCCGAAGGGGGCGCTCGACTTGCATGTATTAGACACACCGCCAGCGTTTATCCTGAGCCAGGATCAAACTCTTCATAAAAAATGAAGTTTGGTTGTGTATTATCCAAAGAATCATCAGAGAATTTATAAAATAAATTCTCTTAAACAAAGTTTTTTGTGAAAAACTTCAAAAAAATAGATTGAGTAATTTCTCTACTATTTCCTAGCTGTAAAAGATCTTAAAGCTTTGCAAGCGCTTCCTCAAGCCGTTCGTAGTCCCCATAGAGAGAAGGGTTGGCTTCGAAAAACCCAAGGTAACTCCTTAGAAAGCAGAGGTAGTTTACGCAGTGCCAAAGGGAAAGTCAAACGAATTTTTTAGTTTTTTTAGAAGGTATTATAAGAGCACCTTCCCCCTGCCCGGTCAAGCATTAAAGCATCCCCAAAAGAGCAGTTTTGCAGTATAATGAGGGGGATTTAAAAATTCTTAAAATAAATATAAAATGGATATTCCAAGAGGGCTTACAAGCATTTCACAACAAATTCAGAATACTATTCTCGTGCCAACTGTAATTGAGAAGAGGCATGATGGAGAGCGAGCGTATGATATTTATTCGCGGCTATTAAAGGACCGTGTAATTTTCCTAGGCTCTGGAATTGATAGTGCTGTCGCAAATAGTATTGTGGCTCAGCTTTTATTTTTAGAAAAAGAGGATCCAAAGAAAGATATTACAATGTATATTCAAAGTCCGGGTGGGCATGTGACTGCCGGCCTTGCGATTTATGACACCATGCAACACATCAAACCGGATGTTTCGACTGTTTGTGTAGGAATGGCTGCTTCAATGGGAGCTGTGCTACTTGCAGGAGGTGCCAAAGGCAAAAGATTCTGCCTGCCTCATGCAGAAGTTATGATTCATCAACCACTTGGTGGTACAGAAGGTCAGGCTTCAGATATTAGCATTCATGCAGAACACATTTTGAAAACAAAAGACATTTTGAATGGAATTATTGCAAAACACACCGGACAGACTAAAGCCAAGGTCGAAAAAGACACTGACCGTGACAATTACATGAGCGCAGAAGACGCTAAGAAATATGGTCTTGTTGATCAGGTGGTGAAGAGTTTGTAGCAATTTATTCTGAGAATGCTGATGCTGGATAGTACACTACTACGTCACCTTCTTCTGTGATTTCCGTTGATGACTCGATGATAGCGTCTGAGACTTTTGACATATCTAGGTGCATACTTCCTAAAACCCTATTTAATACATCTGCTGAATACCACTGCCCCGAATAATCTGGGATTTCGGAATCCGCCATCCCGGTTAGATCATAGTAAACCCAATCTGATGGAGTCCATGAATCATCCCCATTATGAATCTCTCCCCCATTACGTTCATATCCAGCAACAGTTAAAACATCTTCTTCGCCCCCAACTCCACTTGTAAATACATACCATTGATCCTGTGCCATATGAGGATATAGCCCCGGTGGGATTGTTTGAGAGTAGTCAAGTTTTGAAACCGCAACACTTACTCCGTGCGCACCATGAGTGTACTCTGCCGAATTACACCAGAGATCTGGTATATTTACCCAAGTCTCATTACCTTCTTCGTCGCTATTTATTATGTCATCTTTTCTATTTCCCAAGGCAAATGCCATTTCCCCTGTATTAGGATCTACCATCACTGTCAGTCCATTTATCGCAACAGCACGGTGGTATTGCCCAACTACAGGATCACTTGGATTCAACTCTACATCATAGCCTTCTTCATCCTCATAATCATCAAGTCTTTCATACAAAGTCCATTCACCTATAAATTCACGGGTTTGCAAAACAGTTTCGACTGAGGCATCGTGTGGCATACCGTCATCGTATACAAATATTTCTTCATCAAAGCTTCGAACTTCCACTGGGGCAGTACAGCCATTTAGTAGATCTCTTCCTGAAACACCTTCTGGCAATTTATCTGCATCAGGATCTGGCGCCTCCTCTTCCGTAGGCTCTGTGAGAGGACCTAATGGTCCTGAGTCATTGCATCCTGAAGCTCCTGCTGCGAGTAGCAGAGTTGCCGCTAATGATAGTAATGCTTTTTTCATATAAAATTGATATCTACCTAGATGCGATTAAAACATTCTTCGGCGTGTGCGTCAAGGGTCGGTTTGGGGTTGATAGTTGAGAGAGTCTGTGGGAATAATAAGCGGCTACATTTTAGCTTTTTGAATATGACCGGACTCGCACTATTTTTGATTCTTTTGTCTGCCATTCTTCATGCTTTTAAGAGTCTTTTTATCAAAACAAGTGGGAATAAATATGTGTTTACGCTGCTATATTGGGTTGGAGGTGATATTTTGATATTTCCGCCGGTGATTGCGTATTTACTTTTGAATGATGTGAATGAATTACAGCTGATTGCAGAAACCAGTCCATATATTTGGGGGATGCTGGGACTTGGGATTGCGGCTCATGCGATATACTTTTTCTCTCAGGCGAAAATCTATATGAAAGGAGACCTGTCGCTTGTTTATCCTCTTTCGCGATTGGCACCACTCTTTGTGCTGCTTTGGGGGCTTTTTGTGTTAAATGAGGACGTGTCTGGGCTTGGGATTGCCGGAATAATTGTGACTATCTTTGGGACCTGGGTGATTATGCTGGAGAAATTTTCTCTGCGGCATATTTTTGGGACTGTGAAGAAAGTGCGGGAATTTACGATTTTCATGGCGCTCTTCACGAGCATAATTTCTGCTGTGTTTTTCATTGCGGATCAGGTGGCTGTGCTACACTTCCACCCTGCCCTATTCGTTGTATTTCTATCGGTTGATATGCTGATCTGTGCACCGATTGTTATATGGAAATGTTGGGGGGAATTCGGAAAAGAATGGCGGAATAATAAGCGGAATATAATTTTAACTTCGTTTTTTGATTATCCGGGATATTACCTCGTGCTGATTGCATTTGCCCTGGCTCCACTCTCTTACATTGTGGCGCTTCGGCAACTCTCTGTTGTAATAGGTGTCGTTTTTGGCTACCTACTGCTAAAAGAGCCTTATGGGAAATTTAGAATCCTTGGCTCTGTGATCATATTTGCAGGAAGTTTCTTGATTGGGGCGTTCGGATGATTTGACAAAACAGTGGATTTAACTTGCATTCACATATAAAAGGTGTATTATCCACCTCCTCTTTTTATATTTTAACATTATTAAGATGATTAAAAAATTACTTACAGGAGTGTTAGCAATGGCCGTTCTCATGGGAACTGCATACGCAGCGCTAAACCTGCCAGACCTTACCGTAAATGACGTAGATCTAGATTCCAACTCACGACTTACATTCTCTCTTTCAAACAATGGGGATGACAGTGTAGACCCATATTCTGATGGGTTTGTGTATGTTTATGTAAACGATCAAGTTGCTTGGACATATAATTGGAAATACCTGAAAGAAACTGGATTTCTAAATGCTGGAGAAACTTCTGTAATCACATCTCAGATTCCAAAAGGAAGTGGCGATGTAAGGGTTTGTGTGGATGCACGCAGTAATGTCGAAGAACTGAATGAAGAAAATAACTGTTTCTCAAGAGAGGTAGCTGATCTAGCGGGGCTAAGCGTCCCAACAGAGCTCCCTGACCTAACAATCCAAGACCTCTACATCGACCCAATGTCAAAACGACTCACAATTGTTCAAGGTAATACTGGACGGGGAGAAGTAATAACTCATGATGGACGTACAAATATTTATGTGGACGGTAGACTTAAATGGTCATACAAGTGGGCAACGCTCAATGATCGTAGTTTCCTACAACCTATGACTTTTACAATGCTACAGCCAAATAAATTGAATGGGAGTCATGAAGTAACTGCATGTATCAGTACAGAAGAAGTTATCAACGAAGTCAGCAAAAGAAATAACTGTTTCACAAAAACTGTAGAAGGGAAGCAGTATGTTTCAAAACCAATCAAACCATTTAGAATTCCAAGCGTTGTAAAGAAAAATCCATCGTTCAATATTCCAAAGCCAGTTTCAAACAACCACCCTGACTTTTCTGTAGAGAGAGTCTTTATGAATGAAGATGGGATGCTTTCTGTTGAGATTGCAAACAATGGCCGAAGATACACAGATCAAGACGGCGAGATAGGAATTATAGAATTACATTTAGATGGCAAAAAGAAGGTTGCTTACACTTTCTCAGAGCTCAGTGATACAGCATTTGTATGGCAAGGCGGTGAATCAATCCTAGAACTACTTCCACTCACTGGAGGGCATCAAGTTAAGGTATGTATCGACCCAATGGACCAAATCCGTGAAACGACTGATGCGAATAACTGTCTTACAGAATTTGTAAGATAGAATACTCGATTTAAACGAAGGGACTTATTCTAAAGATAAGTCCCTTTTATTATGCATGAGTTGTCAATCGTTTTTTTTTGGAACCTGTAATACAATTGGACATCGAACTTAAGTAACCAAAATCATATGCATAAAAAACTCATCACTCTCACTATCACCTTGGCCTTTTCTTTGGCTCTTTTTGTACCACAGGCATTTGCTGTTATGTACACAGAAGCATGGTATAACTTGATTACAAAGCCAATCCCATATCAGCCAGACCTCGTAATCAGCAATATATATCTAGATGATGAAGGAAGGCTAACTATTCAACAAAGCAATACAGGTATCTCAGATATCGCAACTCCTTATGGAGGAGAAACTCATGTATATATAGATAATATACTTAAATATGTTTATGATTGGGACTTCCTTGATGACAAAGGATTTCTAAAGGCAGAAAGCTCTAGTGAATTTAGAATTTCACCTTATACAGATGTGCACATGGTTATGGTTTGTGCTGACAAAGGTGGGTATGCAGGTTTTGGAGTAGTGAATGAGGCGAGCGAACAGAATAACTGTATGACACGTCGTATCGATAGTCGCAGTCCAGATCCAGTGACTCGTAGAACAGGTTACAAGAGGCCAACTTCAAAAACCCCAGCTACAAATGTAAGAATGCCTAGATATCGTCGGATCCGTGGATTTTAAATGAAACTTTGATCCGTTTAGCGCATTATAAAACCAGAAAACTATTTTAATTATTTAACCCTATATTCCCATGTTTAAAAAAACACTTTCTTTGGGAG
The DNA here is from genome assembly GCA_018697675.1 of Candidatus Peregrinibacteria bacterium. Lineage (GTDB taxonomy): Bacteria > Patescibacteriota > Gracilibacteria > UBA1369 > JABINC01 > JABINC01. The sequence goes on along the minus strand of JABINC010000030.1, from coordinate 4,849 downwards.
TGATGGCCGCCCTTTTTCTCATGCTTACTGGCCAGGCATTCGCAAGTGATAGCTATTTCGGCTATGTCAAAGGATACATTTACGATACTGACACTGAGCCAAATACTCTCAGCATTACGCTCCAAGATTGCGATGATGAATTCATCCAATTGGATTTCAATGAAACTTCTGATTTGGAAGAATGGTCAACCAAAATCATGGATTACATGTACGACAATCAATTCCTTAACATAGGAGCTGACGATGAGGTTGTGAGTGTAATGGCAACCATGGGCGGAGATTGTTCTATCGTTGATATTTTGGAAGTCTATGAAGACAGCGATGACTTAGAAGAGGGGATGGTGCTTGCGCCAGTGCCTACATTATATGAGGACGAAGTAGTCGAAGCGGTTGAATACGAAGATGAAGTTGTAGAGGCTACCGAAGCTACTTTTGAAATGGGCAAGAAGTTCCAACGCAGAGCCCTGCAAAAACTAGATAAGCCAAAAGTAGACGAGCGAGCAAAGCTCAAGGGACAACTTAAAAAAATGAAAAAAGAACGTAAACTTACAAAAAGAGAGATTCAACAATTCAGAAAGAAAGTTGAAAAATCCACAAAACTACGAAATCCAGACGATGTTGCAATGAGAGTAAAGGAAGGCACTGGTTTTGAATATTCGAATTCAGTTAAACTTCGAGAGTTGAAAGATGAAAGCACTACTGTAGGACATCCGATCCAAATACGCGGAAAATACCAAGCAAAAGGAGATTATCATGTGCTCTTGAACCCAAACCTCCATATTCTCGCAACTCTAGAAGTTGGCGACGAAGACTTTTCTGAATTCCTCGACAAGAGAGTAATGGTAAAAGGAACTGCTTTTCGTTCTAATAAAAAAATTCAGGTAAGTGACATTCAGCTTTTGCCTGAAAACGAATCAGACAAGAATGACGCACTTAACAAATGGCGAGCCGGAGTTTCTCTCTACCATGATATCGACACTACAGATGAATCTGTATGGTACACAGAATACCTGGACCTACTCTACGATCGAGGGGTTTTCAGTGGCTATGAAGATGGAAGTTTTGGAGGTGCTAATCCTGTAACTATTGGAGAGATTGCAAAAATTGTAGCAGAAGCTGCAATGCATGAACTAGATGATGATGAGAACTTCGAAGATCTAGATGAAAAGCATCTCAAACACTGGGCCAAGAGATATCTTCGACACATGAAGAGATATAGCCTCCTGGACAACCTAGCTGACCCAGACAGACCAGCGACTAGAGCGGAGGTCATCAAGGCTGTTCTCAAAGCATACGACCTCAATCTGAGCGATTTTACATCCGAAGATTTGCCAGATGTTTTCCCAGATACCAAAGACCGATTTATCAGAAAAGCTTACAAACTTGGCCTGATAAGCGGCTATCCAGATGGAACTTTCAAACCAAATGGACAGATAAATCGTGCTGAAGTTGCAAAAATCATCACAAGGGCTATCGAAATCTTAGAAGAAAAAAACGAAAGCCTCGGGGAAATTGAATCTGTGTTTGAAGAGATCGAAGATATGACAGATACTGAACTAGAAAACTGGCTCTATGATTCTACTGGAGATGATTTCTATGATTCTGCTGGGGACGACTCTTAAGAGAGCTCCCGATGCTTTACAAATAGCTTAATATCGTATAACATCCCTCCTTGAAATCTAATCAATGGGGGATGTTTTGGAAACTAAAGGCAGTCAGTGATCAAATTATCGGCAATCCTGATTACTATGAAGATATAGAAGGCTATTACAGGTACAGAAATATACTTCAAGAGGCATCTCCAAAAAAGCCTCGTGATTTTCTATCACGTGGAGAATTTGTTGTTGGCGGTCAGGCTCTAGCACCTTTTGGAGCAGCTAATTGTGTTAAGGATTTTATCCGTACCGCTACTTTTATAAGAGGTATCCGAGACGCGATTGCACATGCACTTGAAGTATTTGATGAAAGGCCCTTAGAGATTCTATACGTAGGACCTGGACCATATGCGACACTCGCATTGCCTCAAACAACACAATTCCATCCAGATCAAATTCGATTCACCCTTATAGAACGACATCAAGAGTCTTTGGACAATGCAATGGCCGTGATTGACCACTTTGGTGCAAGGAGGTATTTCTCTAAGTTTATATGTGATGATGCGTACTTTGTTGGTTCGAGAATAATGTTAAGACGTGCGCCAGATATAGTTATTATGGAAGTAATGAATAGAGCTCTTTATACAGAGCCTCAAGCCGCTTTGACTCGAGTTATGGGACCACTATGCAAAATTCTTATTCCTGAAGAGGTTATTGTAACTGGTAGTTTTGAGACAGACCCTCCTCGAGATAAATACGATATGGATCTTGGTGAAATCGCACGGCTTAATAGAAATTTCCAAGGTAAACTGGATCTACACAGGCAAATCCCTGTGAGAACTGCTGGGCCAGATGCTAAGCATTAGGTAGTTTTATCTACAACTGTAAAAGTTTTTGGAGATCATGTGATTATTCCAGGAAAATCCATCATAACTAGAGATCGGAGAATTGATGTTGTTCCGTTTTCTGATGCAGTAGACATATCTTCTGAAGCAACCCTAGACTTCGATTATCAAATGGGTAAAAACCCTCCGGATAACTTTTATTTTATTTAGTGGGATATAGATCTAGCGAAAGAGTACGTCGATTAGGCTTGGCTCTATCATTGGCTCTTCGTCTTCTTCGTAGATTACGTCGTCATAGTGATATGTTGATTCGAATTCGAGGAAGGACTTCTCTTCGGTTGAATTGATGTCGCTGGCTTTGACACCATCTTCGGCGACCGTGTAGAGATTTTGGCCGATATATAAAACTCTGCGGATCTGTTTTCCGTATTCTCCGTACCAGCGATCTCCTTGTTTTGTGAAGACTTCTTCATCTTTTGGCTCTGTGTAATGTGTGATTTTTCCTCGGAGTTGGAATCCATCCTCTAAGTCGAGGGTGTAGACATATACTCCGTCAAATACTGTTTCTCCATATGCAGACGGCATCTCTTTTGATAATGCACATATATCTGCGTTATTACATTCTTTTTTCTGGACTTCGGCGACCTGGATTGGGAATGCCAAGAGATTTTTGGAACGATCAAACAGCAATGCCTTATGGTCACGAAGCAGAGCGCTCTGAGTTCCGCGGTCACCTATGAGCTCTGTGAAAAGCTGAGTTGGGTTTTCCGGATCTGTAACATCAAACAAAGCAATCTTCATACCCTGATACCAAGCGAAATTACTACGACCCTCATCTTCTTTGGCAGGGATTGCATCCTTACCAAATCCGATCAGGTGGTTTTCATCATATGGGTGGAGATAGTCGCTGTAGCCTGGAATTTTTAGTTTTCCAAGAATTTTCGGATCTTTCGGGTCAGATAGATCAAATGCGAAAAGTGGATCAATACTGCGGAAGGTTACCATATAGCCACGATCTCCCATGAAACGTACTGAATAAATCTTTTCTCCTGGAGCTATGTCTTCGATCTCACCAACTATTTCCATGCCTTTATCTAGCACGTAGAGATTATTTCTGGCCATATTATCCGGGGTCCAGAAGTTACCCTGAGTTGTAGCAATTCTGAAATGCTTCTCGTGCTCGTCCATACTAAATTGATTCAAAATTGTCCCTGGCACTTTTCCACGGCTATCGTATTCGATCTCTCCTGGCGAAAGTTCGTATTTGTAAACAACTGTCTTGGCGTTATCCCAATCATGATAGAATTCTCCGAAATGGTCTCTTTCGTAGTTTGTAGATGCTATGTAGAGATTGTCCTTCGAAGCATAGATATTTTGGCTATTTCCTATCATCACTTCCGAAACTATATCTTTATTATTTTTGAGCGGGATTGCCAATGCGATTACGTAATTCATACTTCTTGTACGCGGAAAATATGAGATGTCCGCACAGCTAGTTAGGAACTGCTCTTCTCCTTCGCTCTCTGAATCCTGGAACCTAGGTAGTAGCACCTCTGGCTCAAATTCCGGATTACTCATCACATAGTTATTGTTGTCATTTAGCACCATGTATAAAGTGCTCCCTACCCTTCTAGAATGAGAATAATTTCCATCAAAAGTCATCTTACGAGTCAGTCTTGGGTTTTCCCTGTCGCTGATGTTGTAAATAGCTGTAAATGTTCTGTTTTGATGCAAATTTGGATACCAGTGCCTAGCGTCTATCAGCGGCTGGACTTTTTCGTAGCTACCGTAAGTATATTCATTTCCAATCACCACCAATATATTTCCATCTACATAAAGTTGAGTCACATTTATATTTCTGTCATCTGATTCATCGAGATCTATAGTTGTGAGTTCTTTCATATCATCTGCCGGATAAGCCTCGATAATCCGAACCTCTCCATCTTTTACCATGTAGATGTATTTACCGTCATTTTTAACAAAATCTGCTTCGTCTACCCCTTCTACTTGGACATTGGTCTCTGAGAAGTCGGTTTCTCCACCCGCCCCAAGGCCTGTTGTCATTTTTGAAGTAGATTCCAGTGCTGGAGCTGCCACGTCCATTCCTACTGACTCTTCCATTTCCATGACCGCATCATCCGCCCAGCTTCTGTTCATATATATACGAGACTCTGCTTTCTCAAAAAGCGCTTTTAGGTCCGTACATGATTTTCCACTGACTGGAATTCCTTCTAGATCTTCATAATTCAGTGAATCTCTCGAACCCCCTGTATCTTCTTCCTGAACTCTATAAATAACTTCTGCCATCTCTCCACGTGCAATTGATTTGTCCAGATCTGAGATCGAAGTTGGGATAGCTTTTCGCTCTGCTAATGGCTCCACAAAAGTTCGATACCATGGATCGCTTTT
>JABINC010000023.1 GCA_018697675.1 Candidatus Peregrinibacteria bacterium | reverse complement strand
GGCGGTTGCTAGCCCAGGCTCTAGTGGGAAGAAGCTTATGTCGTATTTAGACGTATCTACCCAGGCTAAGAAATTATTAGAAGCATGTCTATTTAGCTTCATACCTTCTGGGGAATCTCCTGCCAGTTCATCCTCTCCAATAAGCGTTCGAAGTTCCATGGTTCCAAGCTCTCTTGAATAACGAACCCCACTAGGCTCAAGTCTATAAACTTTTCCTGTTTCAACATTACGCACCCAAAGCGGAGTTCTTAAATCTAAATATGATAAACGATCATTTTTCTCATCATCTGGAGCATCGTGATATACGATTTTTTCGTTTGGTTTTATTTCGGTTATTTCCGTTGGATGATTACCTATCCAGATTCTGGCAATGTTGCTTGGATGGAATTCCTCATTAGCTTCACTGTTGTCATCAGCATCAAGATACAATCCACACATCTTACCATCTCCTCCTATCCAATGAACTTTCAAACCTTTTTTCCCACCTCTTATGCGTCCGAGATGATCCTTTGTTTCAATCCAAATAATCATTGGCCTCTCAGGTGTCATGCGAGAAGCAATTTTTGCGTTAATTTCTTCAACTGTCGGATCCGTGAGATCAGCTTTTGCATTTAATTCTGTATTTGGCGACCATATTCCTCTGCGGGTGTCGTTTAGCACTTCTATGTCGTAGTCGGCTGTAAATATTTGCCTCTGTGAGAATTCACTTCCGATGCTTACTTGGCTCGAACGATCGTCTCCCACTGCTGAAGTAGAATGCACAAAAGTATTTCGTTCCCCATTACCAGTACGCCCTTTTGGATTGAGTCTTAGAGAGGCGCCAAGCTTTATTCCGGCGAACATTTCTTCATCAGTTTCATATTGCTCTAAAAATTTGAGTGATTCTTTTTTGGCAGTTTCAACGCCACGTGACATCCTTGGATAACCCTCTTCACCTATGCTTAAATGATGTTCATCTAGAAGTATTACTCTTGTATCCTGCTCCTGCCCTTGTTGCTCTTCCACTCTTTCCCCTGGAGGATTTGTGTAAAAGAAATTTGCAACAGTAAGACAAATTTTCCCATTAGCGTCAGGTAAAGGGCTATGAGTTAAATGCATAAGTCTGTACGCCACACCCTCTGCGCGGTCCGCTACCCATATAAATTGCTTAGGTTCTAATCCGTTTAAAAACAGTAGCTTTCTTTCAGCACTTTCAAATGGTTTTACATAATATGGAGGCCTTCTCGTGCTTTCTGGAGATTGAGGTGCTGCTGCGCCTCGCCCTGATCGTAAAGTTGCCGGGTCTAAAGCTAATGATGGCTGTGGTTCTCCGCCGGGCTTCTTTGGCTCACCAAATAATTCAGCGGCGGTTGGAGCTGCTGCTGGACCTCTTGTTCGCCTACCTGTTTGGGCCATTCTTCTGACTTCACTACCTTCTGGTTTCGAACCTGGCTTTGGTGGTTCTAGTTTCTTTTCTTTATCTGCTCCGGGAATATTTTCTGGATGAACACCTGCAGCTTCATCTATTTCAATCGAAGCTAACCTCATTATGAAATTTGTTGTAATTCCTTCGCCTCGGATATCTTTTCTTCCCATAACTGAGAAATTCGTATTTCCTAAATCATTCAGTTTTTTAAACCAAATACCTATAGATTCCCCACTTTTTTCTCGTAAAATCAATCTTGTACCTACTGGTAAATCTTTGAGAAACCCTATTATTTCCCTTCTAACATTTACCCTATTTCTATCTCTGGTCTGTGTACCTTGATCCCTATCGGTTGGGTTTAATTCAACAAGTTTTGCTATATTAAGTGTTGGATTTTGAGATGCTCGTTCTGGAGCCCGTGGAGTCTTTGGCTTTTTTGGTGGCGTAGGGGGTTTGGGCGGTGGTGGAGTTTTGGGAGGTGCTGAATCCTTTGGTTTTGCCCCTACTTCTGTCTTAAAAACTTGCTCTGCTAACTGTCTGATTTTCGTAGCAACACCTTTCAATTTACCTTTGAATTCACTTGCTCCTACCAATGTTTCACTTCCCTCCTCTCCTTTTACAAATTTGGCACGTCCTTCTGGTTCAATTACAATTTTCACCCCTTGATCAGTTATTTTTTCGAAACTGGATTTAACATCAGGAGTAGTTCCTGTTAATCCGGTGACTACCGAAGTTCCATCAAGACGCTCTTCGAATATTGGTTTTGTACCTTCTGGTAATTTTGCTGCCATTTAGGGAAAGGGGTTAAGGAATTTTTAATTTAAGGTTTTATTCTATCACGGGAAGACCTGTTTTTTCACGTGAGAGAATCACTAAGTCTACATTATCCCAATTTCCTCTTCCTTTAGGCTCTATATCGTAACTATGCCTAACCGCACCATCGTCCTCTCTTTCCCATGTAAGTGCGACGTCTTCCTTTGGAAGATATCCTTCGAAGAAGAGCCTATCTCCATTCACTAAAACCCATACATCTTTCAATCCTGTTAAAAGCTCCGCTCTTCTTTTACGAGTACTACCTTTTGGAAGTAGCTCTGTGCCTGCTGGGAGTTCTTGATCAGAAGCTTCAGAAGCTGAGGTTTCAGCTGGAGCTACACTAAGTTTCAGGCCATTAATTCTACGTAAAGCGATAACATCATGCTCATCTAAAATCACTAACTCCTCTCTTGTTTCACCTTCCCATATCACTTTTAAGTATGGTCGACCTGTGCGGCCATATGTATTTACTAATACTCCCACTTTGCCATCTGCAACTATCCATGGGTTACGACCTTTGTCAGGGAAATCTAAATCCCGGCTCAATCGTCCTGCAAATAATCTGTGTGCCCTGCCGTCATCTTTTGAACTTTCAACGATTGACTCACCTGGTGACATTACGAATCCAACTTCTACTTGGCTCCATCTGTAGTCCGCTTCAGCCCCAAGTGAAGCTATTTTTTTGGTTTCTCCTTCTGGGGTTCTGAAATGAACCACACCACCCATTGGACTAACAGCGTAAACTACTCCAACCTTTTCTCCGTCTATATAAACCTCTGCCCCTTCTCCCTCTACCCTTTCTAAAATAGGCTTTCTTTCCCAACTCCCTGCGTCTTTAGTTAATGTGTAAAGTAGTTTTTGTGGGCCTTCTGGGACGACTTCTGCCTGTTCTTCTGCTTGTCCTTGAGTTTCTTCTTCTGGCTCAGTAGCCTCCTGTGAATCTAGAGACAAATCTATATTTCCCCAATAGAAATCAGCCGGAATACCACTCTGCCCAGAAGCTACCGAAAACGATATATCAGAACCTTCCAAAGTTGCTCTATCCATACCTAAATCATATGAGATAAATTTATATTCTCTTCCTAATACATATACCTTTGTACCCGAAATAATATCCTCAAGAAAAGCTCTTCGCTGATCAAGGCTGCTACCCCACGGTAAGGTGCGAGGTTTTTCAGGTTTCTCTTCGACTTCTTCATCTGACCGTACTAATATGCCGACCCTTACATTATCCCAACAGTAATCATTGAGTTGCGGGCTGTGGCCTATTTGAAAATCACCTCTATCGTTCACACAATCTAATATTCCATTATGCTCGTTCCATCCCCAAACTGTACCCATTTCCCTCCCGTCAATGCAGACTATGTCTCCTGAATGTACTCCTGCGAGAATTCTATCTCTTTCGTCTGCTGATGTTTCTGGAGTTAGCATTTGGAGAGAACTTTCAGGTGGAGCTAATGTGATTTCTGTGTCATGCCAATGGTAACTAGTCATGGTATCTGGCCCTCCGTCTGACACTATGACTCCCTCCTCCTCTTCATTTATTACCATCAAATTGCCAGAGTGGGGATTGTATCCTGCGCGCTTATGTTTTTTCCCATTGAGATAAACCACTCCTGGTGGGGTCACTCCAGCAAAAAACACTTTCCTTTGCTCAAGACTGCTGCCTTTTGGAAGTATGCGAGGATTTTTTAATAATTGCTCTTCTTTTATAAATACGAAAATTTTGTGATCTTCCACCGAAATATGATCAATATCTTTGTAATCCCATGCTATTCGAATACGGCCTGGACCGTGGGCTGGGCTAACTTCAACCAATTCTGTTTTTCTACCATCAACAATCAAAACAAGATGAGCCCAACTATCACCTTCTTGAGATTCTAGTAAAAGTTGTTTGAAAGTCGCCGCCTCTGCTTCGTCTGCACCCTTCGATATATAAAAAACCGGCTCTGCCTCTACCCCCTCTGGAATAAATGGAGGAGTTGGGATTTCGGCTGCTTCTGGACCTATCTCTGGCTCTGGGACTAGAGTGAGAGCTGGAGCCTCTTCTACTTGAGGTGCCCTGTGACGCTCTAAGCGCATAGCTTCTTTTCTACGGAGTGAGGCTCTGCGTCGGGCTGCTTTTTTGGTTTTTACTCTTCGTGGTTTTTCAGGTTTTGTTCTTTGAAATGAAAGAGCTGGGATCCCCCTTGAG
>JABINC010000027.1 GCA_018697675.1 Candidatus Peregrinibacteria bacterium | reverse complement strand
CTACTTTTTGAATTATTCGTTCTTTCATTTGCAACAATTGTGTTAGTTGATACTCTGTCATTGGGGTTAGGTTATGGGTATGCACCAAAAACCTAATCCCTTTTATTTTAAATGGAAACTAATTCGCTGATACTTACACGGGGCGAGTTGCAATTTTTACATTCCATTCATCAAAATCGCTAGGATTACAATCTGAGGTAAAGTTACAAGCGGCAAGAAAAATGCAATTTTCCAAGAACCTGTAGTTTCGCGGAGAGTCATAATTTCAGTGTAGTCAGTTGAAACACCTGTCATTAGAAAAGCAAACGCATTTCCTGGAGCTCCGGCTCTAGTCAAAATATCCGCAGCAATAGGTGCAGATCCTTCTGAACACACTTCGAGAATTGTAGCCACAAGCAGAGTCAATCCGAGCCCTCCTATAGTTGGTCCAAAGAATGTAGAAAAACTTTCTGGCGGAACAAAAGTCCTGATCAAGGCGGCCAAAATCACTCCAAAAAATATCCATCGAAGGATCATTCGGGATCCCTTGAGTCCGATCCAGAGTAGTTTAAAAGATCCAGACGTAGAAATTTTCACACCTCCTAAATATGCCCTCAACTCAGGGAAAAATCGAAAATCTTTCGGTAAATCCAGTTTATTTGGATTCTCTGGCAGAATTCCACGCTTCACAAGCCAATCGAAAATCATTCCAGAAATTACAGCAATTACCATAGAGAAGATGAGTAGGGCGGCCATCCATTTGAATCCCACAAGGGCCCAAAGTACGAGCGTCAGCGACAGAGAATTCCAAGGGCTCGCCACCAGAAATGCGATCATCTGCCCGAGACTAGCTCCGCGCCGATACAATTGCATCCCAATAAGTAGTATCCCATGCGAGCACAAATCCAGCATCACTCCAGCTCCGGTGGCCCGCAAAATCCCAGAAAAAGTCCCGCCTTTTCCGAGTACTCCCACAATTAGCTCTCTGGGTAATTTAGCCAAAATTCCAACAAACAAAATACCGAGAGCAAGTCCCCAAGACATCTTATTCATGAGGTCAAAAATACTCTGGCTAAACACTCCGGCGCCTCCTTCTTTCGAAAGGAAAAAACTTCCAAAGTAGGCCACAGCCACAATAACCACACTTCCCCAAAGCAGCCAGTCAAACTTCTTCTTTTTTTTCACGACTTCTTTCTTATCACAACAATCATTCATATTTTTTAAATTAAATTTTAATTATTCTATCAATGACTCATCGATATCCACCCAAATCTCAACTTCAGCTTCGGGCATATCTGGATCATTTGTCTCTAGAAAAACAGTTCTTTTGAACCGGTCTTCTGGCTCCTCATGTACAGTCGGATCAAAAGTCACAACTAGCTCCACCTCATCCCCTGGCTCAATTGCTTTACTGGCAATTTCCGCATCAGTACATGCACAACTCGTTGTGATATTCCCAATCTCCAGCGTATCTGTACCATTGTTTTTCACCAAAAATATTGTCGTTTTAATTTCTTCAGGACCAATTACACCGAATTCTTCTTCAGTTCTATCAAAACTTATTTTAGCTCCACTATTAGTTTCAACAACTTCAGGCATTTTAAACATCTCAGCTGCATCAAATGAAACAAGCGGCCGATCGTCCTCTAACCAATGCACAACTCCACCACGCATACTTTTCACATTTGTATATCCGAGGGTATTCATCAATTCATACGCCTGCCTACTTCGATTCCCACTTCGACAATACACAATTATTTCATCATTTTTATCTACTCCTGCGCTTGTTAAAGTATCCATAGAAATAGATCCAAGCGGCACATGTACAGCTCCTTCTATAATGCCAGTTTCTTCTAGCTCTGCACTCTCACGTACATCTATTAATACAAAATCCCCACTTGCATTCACCTTTTCAAGTACATGTTTCCCACGAATTTCATATTCTGGCATATCAGCATACTCTTCTTCCTCATGATGATCGTCTTCAGATTCAGGATCTTCCAACGCCATAAAATCTTCCTCAGAAAGAACATTTCCAGCAACAGTGAGTGTGGTCGCGGAGGGGGCACTCGTATCAAGAGTAATACTACGTTTGATAGGTCCAGTTCCTCCTGGTCCATGTGCCATTGGATCGAATCCCACATGAACTGTGAATTCTTCTCCCGGCTGCACCGCATAAGCCCAATCAGTCCTATTATTATGCATCCCAAATTCTGGAGATACATCTCCATCAGAAAATTGCATTTCCGCTATTGTACACATACAAGAGGTTTCTGCCCCCTTCAGTACCAAATATTCACTTCCGGAATTTTGTAAAACAAAATCATAAGTCACATTCCCACCTGCAATATTTATATCTCCCCAGTCATAGGTAGTATCGCCAACTACAGTAATTTCTCCAGAATCAGTTATATCTCGCAGAGCACTTAGATCATCGGAACAGCCTGCAAGTAAAAAGACGCCAAAGATGGCAATTAGAATAGTCAAAAGTGTTTTTCGCATAGTTTTTTAAATTAATAATAATATTTAATATATGAAATTATCGACTTGAAAGCTCACATGCTCTCACAATTTCTTTTATGAATTTCTCTCTTTTTTCAGAATCTTTACTCGCTAGGTTTTTCTCTCCACAAGTATGTAAATGACTCTCAACAACGAACGGGGCAATCCCTTTTACAGCACCATTTAGCGCAAGTATTTGAGTGAGAATATCTCCGCAAGGTTTTTCATCCTCAATCATCTTAATAATTCCATCAATTTGTCCACGGGCTCTTTTGAGTCGTCCGAGAGCTTTGTTTTTATACGGTTCAATCATTTTTTTAAAATTAGAAATTATTTTTAAAACACAATAAATACCCCCTAGGGGTATACATCAGGCCAAAAAAAAAGGCAAGGGATTTTATGCTTTTTCTAATTCTTTTACATGCAGTAACTTTCTAATATTCCCTTTAAATATAACTCTCACTTGTGTGACCATCCAAATTCCTTCGGCATCTCTCTCCTGATCTGCAGTGTCTGCAATTACATCAAATATTCCATCAGTTTCATCATCTTCGGGGGCCTTACTCTGTACCAAGGCTCTGAATATTTCCCAACTCTCAATAGCTCTTCCCCATTCCCATTCACTCAAATGATGGGCGAGATCGGTGTCTGCAGAACTCATATTGCGCATAGCATGTCTAGTAAACACGGCAACGTCTTTTCCAGGGAATTCCTTGCTTCGTTTAGCATAAAAAAATCTATCCGCCGTAGTAGCACGCAAATGTGCAGCAATTTCATCAGTCGTAAATTCTAAAAGCCCATCTCTTAGAGTTTCAGGAATATTGATTTCTGCAACTTCAGTCATATCCAAATCATTAATAAATACAAAATCAGGGAGTACACGGAGCGCTCATTATGCGTTAATCACGCGACTCTGTCAATGGCAATTGTGTCAAGCCAGATAATATGTTATAATAACCGGATAATCGTAATAAAAACACCCATGGCTGAGAGATATGAAAGTGAAAATAAGTTAGACTTTGATGCCGTAGCATACCAAGTTATGGACTCTATAACTGCGATTGAAGAAGCTAGTTTGCCAATAGATTCTCCAGACATGAAGGACCTGCTTAGTCGTAGCCCAAAGTCTCCAAATTATGAAGCAAACCGAGATAGAGAACAGAGGCTTACAGAAAGAATGACATCTATTATGAGGGGGATTCTAGATCATAGTGGAGTAAAAGATGAAATGCAGCTTAGAGAATTTGAAAGACATTCTGCAGCATTTTTTCTAACCAGAAAAGGAGGTCAGTTACTAAGGGAACTGTATAAGGCAGCTATTAGAGGAAGGCAGGCCCAGGTGAAAAAAAATCTAAATGAAATGTATGTGACATTAGCAAGTAGCTTTGCTGAAAAATTTAATGCAGTTTATGAAGCATGGAAAGCCAAGGCAGAAGTCGATGCAGAAAGAGTGCGAGCAAGGCAAGCTGCTACTGTAGCTATCATAGGTGAGCATGATGCAAGAACCTTAGGTAGGAAGCATGGTGCCAGCGCAGAGGCAAAAAAGAGATGGGAGCTCAAGCATGATACTTCAGATGATGGAAAGGAGGATGAATGGGGACGAGAAAGGGAAGTTAATTAAGGGTGCCAGCTATAACAAAATTGTAACTTTTCTTCGAAACTGCGTTTTAAAGATGCGAAGACTAAAAAACAATTTTTAATTATTTATATCATGAAAGTTTTAAAGAAAATCTTAAAGTCACTGGATGTTATCGCACTTGGCCTGCTAATCGTGGGGCTAAGTGTGTTGTCGCCTGTGGCAAATGCATTCTCGGATGTGCCATACAACGCTTATTATGCAGACGCACTAGACTGGGCGATTTCAGAAGGAGTAGTGGATTCTAGAGCTATGTTTTATCCGGCAATTCCTGTGAAAAAAGTGGGAATGGCAAAGATGACAGTCGAGGCGATGAATGTAGGGCTAGATAGTTCTCTAGGACCCTCTTTTATAGATGTCCCAAGCAATCAGTGGTATTACCCATATGTTGAGACCGGTGCAGCTTACGGAGTTTTTACAGGTTATACAGATTATAATGGGAATTTAACTGGGTATTTTGGCCCTGTGAACAATCCAACTCGTGCAGAAGCTATCACAACAATTATGCGGGCTTTCGGGCTTGGGCTAGAGGATGAACAGTGCAGCGTGGTTTTTCCAGATGTGGATTATTCTGCATGGTATGCACCCTATATAGAGACGGCATGTCGATATGAGATTGTGCAGGGAGATCCATTTGGGCGCATGCGCCCAGCAGATGCAATATCTCGTGCAGAGTTCATAACTATGCTCTACAGAGCAGCGACTTATGTAGAAACGATTGAAGAAGAGCCAGTCCCAATCATAGATGATCCAATAACAGATCCGGACACAGGTCCAGATCCAATAGATGTGCAGTCTGGAGAAGGTGGAACATTAATTATTCAAGTGGCACCAAATACGGCATTGCCAACTGTTATTCCAGGTGATGCTGCAGCAGTGGATTACGTAACCTTTGCACTAACTGCATTAGGGGATGACGTAAAATTTAATGGAGCGACTCTGCACAGGTCAGGGCTCGGATCTAGAAATGATTTTGCTGAAGTATGGTTCTCTATAGATAATTTCATGGTCGGATCAACACGCACCGTGAATTCAGACGGCTATGCGAACCTTATGCTCGGTAGCGATTATATAGTTGTACCAGAAGGAGAGACAGTTCTTCTCAATGTGAAGGCTTCGATGAGTTCGACAGTTGGAGCAAACCTTCAAAACCGTCTCGGATTTCGGGGCGAAAGTGATTTTGACACTGATGCATATCAGATTCAGGGAACTTTCCCAATGTATGGAAATCACATGACAACTTCTTCTTATACGGTTGGTAATATAGAGTTTTCGAATGATGGTTCTGCGAGCCATGTTGACGTAGGTGATATGCAGACGATGATTGGAGAATTCAAACTTGAAAATGAAAGCACAAACAATGAGGATTTCGTACTTGGAACAATTGATCTTGAAATAAATGGTAGTGGTAATTTCCGAGATATTGAAAATGCAGCTATCTATTATTTAGGAGAAAAAATAACTAATACGGTGACTCCAATGGATGATCATCTTCGTTTTGTATTTTTAGATGATGGGTACGTTCTTGAAGATGGAGATACAGTGGACTTTGCGATCAAAGCGGACATAGTTTCCGGTGATGATGACGATACGATACGACTTCAATTAGATGATGATAGTGACTTCACGGTATTTGTAGCGAACAGCAGTCGTAGTTTTGCAGTAGATGTGGATCGAATTAGCCCGACTACAGGGACACTAAGTACCTACACTATAAACGCGGGTAACACGACATTTGCTAGACATTCTTCTTCGCCATCGGCGACAGAGATTCCACCAGAATCAAATGCAGTTACATTCCTAGTAGCTCAACTGACTATGGGAGGAGATGTGATCGTAGAGGAGATGCGAGTTTATATAGATGCATCTCTAAGAACCGGCTCAGATGGGGAGACGGCGATCACAAGTGCAGAGTGTGCAGACGCAACTTCTCTGACAAATATATTGGAAGATAAAATTGATAATGTAAAAATTTGGAATAGTGCCAAGCTTGGAGCTGGAGGTGAAAGTTCAGTTAGCAGCATAAGTGCAGGGGCATATTCAAGTCCGACATGTACGGTTCAAAATGCTTATTACCTATTTTCAGATAACTTTGTTTTAAACAGCGGATTGAATTTATTAACGATCACAGCAGATGTAAGTAGGTATACATCAGCAGATGAGACTTACTCACTTTCATTTGATAATGTCCCATCGGCTTGGTTAGCTGCTGAGTACTATCACAGCGGAGAAGATATCAATACAGCGGACGTAAACGGCTCTGCGACAGGTTCGGTATTCACTATCGAATCAGGGAATATAGTACTTGCGCGCCAAGACGGATACTCAGATGGAGAGGATTTGGTAGTCGGTATGACTGACGCTCTGCTCCTAACATTCAAAATAGAAGGAAATGATGCTGGAGATATAACAGTAACAGATATAGATATCCAAGATGGTGCAATTGATATAGAAGGAACGCTCTTAACAGGAATTGGTATTTACGATCACGGTACAGATAACTCGGTTGTGAGAAATATCTTGAACCTCGGATCAGACGATATAGCTCAGTTCGATGGACTTGATATTACAATCCCAAGTGGAGGATTCCGACTATTTGATGTCCGAGGATCGATCTCTACATCTTGGGATACAGACGATGACCTACAGTTATTTGTAACTGGAATTCAAGCTAAAGACGAAAGTCAAAACGACGCTACAATCACTTATCCTAATTGTAGAATCACAGCCTGTAGTCCTAACGATGCAATCGCTACTGCGAACTTCTCGGTGAACTCTACAGCAGAAATGACATTTGCATTTGATTCACGGAACGACTCGGATTACTCGGGGCTTATCGCACCGACCGGTGGATGTTATGGCTCAGCTTGTGCACAGGTTGCAGAGCTCGAGATTCATCCATTATTCGATAGTGTGATCTTGAAAAAACTTATCCTAACAAATGATGACGACAGTGAGAATTATTCATCACAATTTGGAACATTCTATCTATACGATGAAGACTCAGGAGATGTGATCGACACAGGATCTATGAGTGATTCCGGTGGAGATGGAACAGTTTCATTTGATGGATTTGGATACACCTTATCAAAAGATGATTACCACAACATAGGGGTCTATGTGCAGATTCATCCAATCGAGCGCTCAAGCCAAACTGGAGCAGTATTGAAGCTCTACATAGATGACAGTTCGAACGATGTTGAGTTGGTGTCAGAATCATTGGGGCAGAACATTGCTTCGGGATCTATCACAAACAACTCGCTACTCAGCGATAACAGAATTCAAACATACGTCACTCGTCGTACAGTCCCAACAATTTCATACAACAATTCTGATCAAATTGTCTTGAGTACTATGTCAAACCACCCAGTATACGAATTTACGATCACAGCGGATGACAATGGAGATCTTGAATGGGAGCACATAACATTCAAAGCGACAGAGAACGGAAGCATCTCATCGTCGAACTACAAGCTCTATGTGAAGAGTCAATCAACTTCACTGAATTCTACAGGAGTAGGTATAGTCGGTGATGAAGTAGTTATCACTCCAGGTGACCGTCAGCAGATCAGCAAGGGGTTATCGACTACATATGTACTAAAAGCGGACATAGACATCTCAGGTAATGCTCCGGCAACACTTGGGCTGACTCTGACCTCAGAAGGCGATACAAGCCTTACTACAACCGATGCAGCGAGCCTATCTGGCTCAGACTTTGCATGGTCAGACAAATCAGATATGAGTCATTCGCTCACAACACCTGACTGGACCAACGGATACCAAGTAGAAGCATTCGATGTTTCTACAGTAAACGTAGGATTCCCAGGTAATTAATACCCGGCTCTCTACCATCTCGGCCCCCACCACCACACAAAAAGTTAAAAACAGAATTAGAGCCCCCGTGCCACAAGCATGGGGGTTCGCCAAATCCAGTTTCATTCCCTATTAAAACAAGCTCTGAACTTCATCTCCAGGTTTTTTGTGGACCACTTTTTCTCCGAGTTGAGAATCCTCTTCACAGGTAAGTTCAATTTCTACGGGGCAATGGTCTGAGCCCATCACATGATCAAGAATTCTCGCTCCCTGAAGTTTCTCTCTCAATCGAGGATCTATCATCGTATAATCAATTCTCCAACCAACATTTCGGGCCCTGGCATTTGAAATATAATGCCACCAGGTGTAATTCTCTCCACTCGAATCAAATTCCCGAAAAGTATCTATAAAGCCTAATTCATCAGTAACCCAGTCTAAAAGTCGCCTCTCGGCGATGGTAAAACCAATTGAATTTTGATTCTCTTTTGGCCGGGCAATATCTATCTCTTTGTGAACAATATTGTAGTCCCCATTCACGATGGCTGGTTTCCCAGTTTTTTCAGATAGTTTCTGAATATGTGCAAAAAGATGTTTATAAAACTCGAACTTAAATTCAAACTGTGATTCATTGCGTCCGCCATTTGGGAAATATGCTGTCACAAACAAAAACGTGTCGAATTCGGCAATAGTCACACGGCCTTCGGTGTTGTGATATTCATGGTCAAAATCTTTGATCTCAAACTGATACCAGACATTTAATGGCTTGATCTTGCTCCAGAGGGCTGTGCCCGCATAGCCTTTTTTCTCCGCAGGATTCCAGTATGTGTAGTAATTTTCAGGATAAAGTAATTCATCGGTTAGCTGCTCAGGAAGAGCTTTTATTTCTTGAAACCCAATGATATCCGGACTATCCGGTCCATTCAAATAATCAAAAAAATAAGGTTTTTTCGACGCAGCTCGTATCCCATTTACATTCCAAGCAGCAATTTTCATATGTTTTTTTTAAGACAAACACACTCTACACGACTGCGCCCAAAATTTTAATAAAAATTAATTTGTAAATCGATTTTCATTTGATATACTCAGTCGGCAAAATAACACGCCCGGGTAGCTCAGTGGTAGAGCAGTGGATTGAAAATCCTCGTGTCGGTGGTTCAATTCCGCCCCTGGGCACCACTCGCATTGTACTTTTGATTGCGCGATGATCGATTTTTGTGATACAAAGATCTCCTTTTTATATATTAATATTTAAAAAATGATTAAATCAAATGCCGTCCCAGGAATAATAAATGCGCTATCGGATGATGATATTATAGATAAATTATTGGGGTCAGAAGAATTGCGTCATGCAGTTGCGAGATTATTGCCAGAAATATATGAGGATGACGAACTCGCGGAATTACGAGAGGAATTAAGAAGTCAAACTATCACTCCAAATGATGGTAATCGCGGCATTTTGGATGTGGAGGGAATTGATGGAGCAATAAGGGCTATTTCCAGGATTAGGCGTGCGGTAACAGTAATATGGAAAGGTCCACACAAGGGTGATGATATGGGGAAAAGCAACTGGAAAGCCATAGTAACAGGCATAAAAGATGGTGATTTGGCCATGACACATAGCCATGATGCCAGGGGTGATCTTTGTATTGATGGCGAAGATGTCTTTGCTTGGATAGAAGAGCATAAGCCGATTTTTAGCCCGGAATTTCAGGTGGATATGGTTAGAGAAATGCAGGGAGGCCGTGGCGAGGGATTTCATATATTTAGGCATATTTTTCAAGAGAAACAATTATCCAAGCACGCATGGAGGGCTTTATTGGAAGGTCCAATGACAAATCTTATTGTGAGACTCATTTTACATGAGGAAATAGATCCGGAAATATTGGATATTATACAGGGGTATCCTAAATATGATCTGATTTACAGGGCAAGAGAGGATGCTTCTGCGCAGATGGAACTATA
The DNA here is from genome assembly GCA_018697675.1 of Candidatus Peregrinibacteria bacterium. GTDB lineage: Bacteria > Patescibacteriota > Gracilibacteria > UBA1369 > JABINC01 > JABINC01. The sequence goes on along the minus strand of JABINC010000027.1, from coordinate 1,561 downwards.
TAACAGTGATGGGGAATACGAGTTAGACATGCATATGTTTTTAGCCGCACATCCAGGGCTTGTTAATGAAGAAGTTGTAAGATCAATTGCAGAGGGAGAGAATAGAATAGCAAGATCTAGCCTTGGTAGGAATGAAGCAGTACTAGAAAGAATGCCGTGGTTAAAAGAATTGATTGGTAAGGGTAAATAGATAAAGCTCTCAACTCGATTTGATTAGTAATATCCTATCACTATATCTTCTCCTTCCTAGGAAGGAATTTCGTACAGAAATCCGTACAGAAAAATGTACACTTTTTGTGCATGCGCACAAATCAAAACTACAACTTTACCCCCGAACTTTTTCATGGTAAACTTCTACCATAACCATGGTAATTCTTTACCATAAAACTATGATATCACTCAGATCGAAAATTACGCAAAAACTGCTCAATTATTTCTTTATGAATCCTCATGAGAGACGTTATTTGAATGAATTGGCACGTTTGCTTGAAGTAGATCCAAAAAACCTGGATAGGAAGCTAAAAGAGCTGGAAAAACATGGTCTTTTTGATAGTGATTGGAGTGGTAAGCAAAGGTACTATTTTTTGAATGAGAAATTCCCACTTCTCAATGAATACAAGCAAATGGTGAAAAAAACGATTGGCTTTGAACACATGCTCCGAGAAGCTATGAAGGATGTGCTGGGAGTAGAAGAGGTCTACATTTATGGCTCTTATGCCTCAGATAATATGGATGCTTATAGCGATATAGATATTCTAATCGTAGGGGATTGTGAGCTCGAGAAAACGGGAAGTGCAATCTGGGATTTGCAAAAAATTATTCAAAGGGAAATAAATCCTGCGAGAATAACTCCTGATGAACTTGCAAAGAAGCGCAAAGAGAAAGATTTTTTCTATACTACGATATTTTCCTCGCCGATTGTAAAGGTGATATGATGTTTTTTTAGAAAATGAGGTCGAACTTTTAAAGTTTTTTTAACTTTGTCAGCTAAGGTTGGGTATTATTAAATTTAACCCAATCAAATATGGTTTTAGATGACAGATTCTTTAAGAGTTTCAATTTCTCTAAAGAAAGCATTGAAATGATGTTGGAATCAGCGGAAAAAAATATGCTAATCGCAGGTTACACGGATATACCAGAAGTGATTTTTACATTTGCTTATAAGGCTTTTATAAAGACAGGTATAATTTTGATTGCTCTCCGAGGATATAAAGCGCGACCAATCCCAGGGCATCATGAGAGAATAATAGAGGCAATTGCTGTCCTATTAGAAGACGAAAATGTTAAAAAGTTGGGAAATGAAATGAGAGAAAAAAGAAATTTTGATTTGTATGCGGGGGTTCTATTAATTAATTCAGCAGAAAGTCTGAATTATCTCAGATTTGTTAAAAAAACATTCGAACAAGTTAAACAAAGGTTCTAATAAAACTTCTCATGATGGATTCGCTCTTCGCTTAGGCCCATTTCTTTGAAAATACTTGAGACTTCTTCGATCATTGTTTGGCTTCCACAGATGAAAATTCGGAGATTATCCAGATCAAATTCTTTATCCCGAATCAAT